>JBAUZR010000716.1:0-11222 GCA_049585375.1 Acidobacteriaceae bacterium | reverse complement strand
GTGTAGTCCCAGGCGCCGATGGCGGAGTTGCGATCCCAGTGCGCCTCCACCATGTTCAGCTTGCCGATCGCGCCGGAATCCAGCAGCTCTTTCGCCTTGATGTAGACCATGTTGCTGACGCGCTGGCTGCCGATCTCGATGATCCGCTTCGTCGCGCGCGCGGTCTCGATGATCTTTGGGCCGTCGCTGTAGAGGTGGATCATCGGCTTCTCGCAGTAGACGTCCTTGCCGGCGTTCATGGCATCGGTCGAGGCCTGCATGTGCCAGTGGTCGGGGGTGCCGATGATGACCGCATCGATGTCTTTGCGCTCGAGGATCTCGCCGTAGTTGCGCGTGGTGAACAGGTCCGCGCCCCACAGCTCCTTGCTGTGCGCGAGGCGGCCGTCGTAGCAGTCCGCGACGGCCAGCAGTTTCACGCCGGGAACCTGGAGGGCGGTCTTCGTGTCGAACTGCCCCTGGCCGCCGGCGCCGATCAGCGCGATCTGAATATGATCGTTAGCGGCGATCCTTCCCGCCGGTTCATCCTGGACGGCGGTCAAGGCATGCAGGCGTGCAGCGATGAGGGTTTCTGCGGTGGCCGTTCCTGCAACCTTCATAAAGTCTCTGCGATTCACGTACGCGTCTCCCGGGGCCTGAATGCAGGCGTCCCTGCCAACATAATCGTTTTTGGTGTCATCTGCCTGACTCTGGTCAAGCCCCGCTGAAAATCCCGGCAGCATCACCCGGTCGTGCAGCTATCATCGAAGCGCCATGGCAACGGGCTCTCGATCTGCAACGTATCCGAGTCTGCGCGACCGGGTGGTGGTGGTCACCGGCGGCGCCAGCGGCATCGGCGAAGCTGTTGTCGAGGCATTTGCCGCCAATGGCTCTCAGGTCGTCCTCCTCGATGTGCAGGCCGAAGCGGCGGAGCGGCTGATCGTTCGGCTGGCCGATGGCAATGCGCACGCTCCTGTTTTTGTTCCCTGCGATCTGACCGACATTGCTTCCCTGCAGGCGGCGGTCCAGAGCATTCTGAGGGAATTCAGCACAGTCGACGTGCTGGTGAACAACGCGGGCAATGACACGCGCCACACGATCGAAGAGGTGACGCCGGAGTTCTGGGATCGGACGATGGCCATCAATCTGAAGCAGCAGTTCTTCATGGCGCAGGCGGTGATTCCTGGCATGAAGCAGGCGGGGCGCGGGTCGATCATCAACATGAGCTCCATTGCGTGGATGATTCCGTCGACCAATGTGCCCGTGTACGTCACGGCAAAGGCAGCGATCGTCGGGATGACACGTACCCTCGCGCACGAGCTGGGCCGCTGGAACATTCGCGTGAACTGCGTGCTGCCCGGAGCGATCGCTACGGCACGGCAGCGGCGCCTCTGGCTCACGCCGGATTACGAGGCGGAGGTTCTGGCGGCGCAGGCGCTTCAGCGGCTGATTGAGCCAGAGGAGGTCGCGCGGCTGATCCTGTTTCTGGCGGCCGACGACAGCTCCGCGATCACGAATCAGAGCCACGTCATCGATGGCGGCTGGGTCTGAGGCTGAAGAACTGCCGGGGAATCGGCCTGGTCAACAGTCCGGACCCAGGAGCTCTTCCAGGCGCGCATACAATCGGCAGAATGCGCCGCTTCGAATGCCTGCTCTTGACCCTGAGTCTTCCGCTGCTGACCCTGCCCTTGCGCGCGCAGAGCCTGCAAACCCAGATCGCCCGCATCGCGGCGCAGGCTCATGGACGCGTGGGGGTCGCCTGCTCGCTTCCCGGGAAGAAGCTCGATTGCGACTTTGGCTCGATGCAGTTGCTGCCGATGCAGTCGGTCTACAAGCTGCCCATTGCGCTGACGATGCTGCATGAGGTCGAGCAGGGCCGCTACAAGCTCGATCAGCCGATCCGCTTTCGAGCCGCCGATGTGCCGGATCATGACGTTTATAGCCCACTGCGCGACCAGTATCCCAACGGCAATGTCGATGTGCAGCTGGAGGATCTGCTTGGCCGCGCCGTCACGCAGAGCGATAACGTCGCCTGCGACATTCTTTTGCGTCTTCTCGACCGGCCGGGCGAGCCGGGAAGCGGCCCGGCGGTCGTTACGGCTTACATCCGCCGTCTTGGCATTGCGCCCATTGCCGTGGTCGATACGGAGCGCGCGCTCAATCGCAACGAGATGCTCCAGTACCGGGACTCGGCGACGCCGCGTGCGCTGGTCACTTTGCTGCGGCGGGTTGCGGATCGGTCTCCGATCACGCCGGAACATACGCAGCTGCTCCTTTCCTGGATGATCTCGACTCACACCGCCGACGAGCGTGTCCGCGCGGAATTGCCTCCGGGGACTGTTTCCGCGGACAAAACCGGGACCTCTGGGATGGACCGGACGACCGACAACGCCACGAACGATATTGCTTTGATCACGCTGCCGGATGGGCGCAGGCTGGCGCTTGCGGTGCTGGTGGCGGACGCGAAGGCACCCTATGCGGTTCGAGAGCGGGTGATTGCGGAGATCGCGAAAGCCATCGATGTGGCGGCGACGCGGCCTGCGCCGGTGACCGCGCCCTGATGGCGGCCGCCTGGATCTTCTACATCGGGTGGGTCACGGAATCCGCGTTGGGCACCAGCTGCTGGTAGACGTCGTTCGAGATCGGGCTGCGCCAGTGGCCGGTCATGCGGGCGAAGAGGACCAGCCCAAAGAAGAGGATCGCGATCATAGCGGCGACCGTTGCCGGGCGAAGAGTACGGCTTCTCCAGCGATCGACGGGCCCAGCGTTCTTCCTGGGCGGTAGCGCGAACTGCAGCGCGTTCTCCACCGGGCACGCGGCAACGCAGGCCAGGCAGGCGCTGCATTCCACTGAGCGGACATGGAAGAGCTGGTCGACCTTGAGGTGTCCGGGGCACGCTTTGCTGCACTTGCCGCAGTCGATGCAGGCTTCTGTATCGCGGCGGATCTTCGTCGGACTGAGCAGCGAGACCAGCCCCATGAGCGCGCCGTAAGGGCAGAGATAGCGGCACCAGAAGTTCTGGATGAGCAGCGACAGGCCGGCGAGAACGCCCACCACGATGATCCCGGTCAGGGTCAGGCCGCGGAAGAAGTCCAGCATCTTGACGTCGGCGATGAGACCGTAAGGCGTCATCATGAAGCCTGCGAGCGCCTCAGCGGACATAGACCCGATGACTCCGAGAAAGAAGGCCAGCAGGATGTATTTGAGACTGCGGAGCGTGAGATCCAGCCAGCGCGGAGGCAGTAGATTGCGGCCGAACAAACGGCGGCCGAGTTTCCAGAGATATTCGGAGAGCGTGCCCACTGGGCAAAGCCAGGAGCAGAAAGCCTTCTTGAGCAGCAGGCTCGTCAGCAGAAAGGCGATCAGCAGGAACATCGCGGCCGGGTGCAGGGGAGCAACATGGCCGGTGACGATCAGGTACTTCAGGTTCATCAGGCCAGCGATGGGTAGCCAGCCTTCGACGCCGACGGGGCGGCTTACGGCCAGCGCCTTACCGCCGCGTTCAAAACCCCTTACCCACAGGAAGAACTGGAGGCCGATCCAGCCATTGAGCGTGACAAACAAGCCCTGGACCATGGCGCGGAATCGCTGCGACTGGTCTGGGGGAGCACGGCGAATGAGCTTCCTCTTCGGCCGGTTGGGAACTGGGACGGTGGGTTCAGCGAGTTGGGTATTCATCAGCGGATTCCTGATCAACGTTTCAGTCTCGGAGTTTGCCGCCGCCGGTGCAGTGACTTCGATCACGCCCTGATCGGCGGCCGGGACGCTTGGCGGCATGGGCTCGAACGGCCGTCAAACCGCTGGCGGCGGCCCGATCTCATGTAAAATGAGGAATAGCGCATTCCGGCGCTCTTCCCGAAACTCCCTGCACAGACCAGGTGATTCCCCGCGAAGCTCCGGAAACGGCGCGCCTGCCCGAATGGCGCAGAGACGAGATTCAGAGGAGCAGCAGCATGGCCAAGATTGCCAAGACCGCCGATCGCCAGAAGGTGATGGACACGACCAAGAGCACGGATTGCCCGAAGTGCTCCAAGCCCACGCGCATCGTGAAGCGCGTCAAGGACCGCGAGCGCGGCATTCCGGGCGGCGTGTACATCTCCTGCTCGGCTTGCGATTTCTACGAAAAGCTCTAGCGGGAAGCCAGTAGGCGGTAGCCAGCAGCCTGTGAATCAGGCCGGCTCGCGCAGGGCTGGCTGCGATCGGCGCAGGATCGTGTTTTCCAGCAACGCCAAGATCAGAATGGCGGCTACGGCAGCCACGGCGACGGCAAAGCCCAGCCGCAGCGAGCCCGTCCGTGTGGAAACCAGACCGGTGAGCCAGGGCAGGACGGCCCCACCGCTGGCGCACATGGCAAAGACCCATCCCGTATTGCGGTGATCGTTCACGCGAGCCAGCAGGCGCGCTACGCCCAGAGGGAACACCGGACCGAAGCCGGCCCCAGCCAGGGCCACCGCTGCCAGGACGACTTTGGTGGAGTGCGGCTCGAGCAGGATCGTCACGGCAATCAGCGCGAGGCCCAGACTCGGCAGCAGTACGGCTCGCTCCGGCAGGCGGCGCAGGGCAGCCGAGCCCAGGGCGCGACCGATCAGCAGAGCCACCCAGAAGAGGGAGACCAGCAGGCTGGCGTCCGCAACGCTGAGGCCACTGAAGCGGTGCGCATAGGTTGTGATCCAGCCGCCGACCGTGTTTTCCACGCCTACGTACAGGAAGAGCAAGGCCGCAAAATAGACGAGCAGGCGGGCGTCCCGCGCCAGTGAAGTGCGTGTGGCGATGAGGGATGGCGCCTCCTCAACCCGGAACTGGGGGGAAAGTGCGAAAAACATAAAGGCGGTGCCGAGAGCCACGAGCACGAGGAAGGCGCGGAGCCAGCCTCCGCCTTCCACAGCGGCAATCAGCCATGGACACGCCACGGCACCGATTCCCCACCACAGGTTGACGTTAGAAAGACCGCGGGCCCGGTCGCCCCTGTGCGTCTCTTCCGCAACGCTGCCCACATAGAGATTGGTCGCGGTCACGCAGAGCCCGATCCCCAGGCCGATCAGAGCGAAGGCGCCCAGAGCGACGGCATGGCCCATCGTGGCCTGGGCGATCTGGCTGGCGACCGTCAGTAACAGCACTCCGGCGGCTATCAAAGCGTAGCCCGTGGGCATGTTCCGGTGCAGGCGGTGCGGCGAAAAGATCGCGCCCACCATGGAGGCCGCGAATTCGGCAGTAAAGAACCCGCCGGACTGCACATCCCGCAGGCCCCACTTTGCCGCCATGATCGGCAGCAGCGGTCCAGGCAGCACGGTGACGATGCCGCAGAGCACGAATCCGAAGCAAAGCAGGGAAAAGCGGGGGGCGGAAGCACGGTTGGGGGCCATGGAAAGACCGATTCTATTCGCCGGAGACCGCCCGATCGGCTACTTCTTCTTCAGGCGGCTGGGATTGGGGGGCAGCGTCGATTCGCGGATGATGAGCTCCGGGACGATGGGAATCTGCTCCGGATAGTCCTGCTCAGGGCCGCCGCGGATGCGCTGCAGCAGGATGCGCGCCGCGGTGTTGCCCATGCTGTTCAATGGCTGGCGGACGGTGGTGATGCTGGGCGTGTGGTAAGCCGCTCCCTGGATGTCGTCAAAGCCGATCACCGACACGTCTTCCGGGACGCGCAGGCCATGGTCGCGCAGCGCACGAATGGCGCCGATGGCTGAGATGTCGTTGTAAGCCACCAGCGCCGTGAACGGCCGCCGGCCGGCGAGGAGTTGCGGCACCACGGGATAGCCGAGTTCCGGCGACGAAAGGTTCAGCTGGAGCTGGACGACGAGTTGGGGTGGGATCTCCAGACCCAGATCCTTTGCCACCGTCATCAGGCTCTTCCAGCGGTCATCGGAGTCCGAGCTGAAGGACTGGCCGCGCATGAAAGCGATTTGCCGGTGTCCCAGCTGGTAGAGATGGCGCATCGTGAGTTCGGCGGCGCGCTGGTGGTCCAGCACGATGCGGGTGACCCCCGGAAGGGGCTTATGGGCAGCGACCGCGACCACGGGCAGCGGCAGACTGTGCTGGAGGGCCGTATCGATGGCGATGAAGCCTTCGACGGAGCGATCCATCAGGAGACCGGGGTACTCTTCGATGAGATCGGCTTTCCGGCGGTGGCTGGCCGTGAGATAGAAATACCCCTCCTCGATCAGGACCTCCTCGATGCCGTTCATCACCAGGACGGAGTAGCCGTCGCTGAGTTCAGGAACCAGCACACCTACCGAGAAGCTCTGGCGGCGGCGCAGCGAGCGGGCGAAAAAGCTGGGGCGGTAGTCGAATTTCTTCGCCGCGGCGACCACGCGGTCCCGCGTCTCCTGAGGGATGGAGCGGACGCCCGGGGCATTGTTCAGGACCAGGGAAATGGTGGCCGGCGAAAGGTCCAGATAGTCGCCCAGCGTGCGGAGGCTGATGGGCCGCGGCGGCAGGAATTGGCTTTTCCCGCCCGCGCTCTTCTTTGCCCGTTTCGTTCCCTGGGCCATAGACCACCTTCTGATGAGCCGCAGGGGATCTACAACAACCGAGTGATGTTCCGCCCGCGGAATCGCGTTATTCTTATATCACCCCTCAGGGAGAGAGAAACGCCCGATTTGCACGCAGCGGGCTGGAAGAGCTGTATCCAACCGTGCTCAACCGCGACGAAAAATTGCCCTCGATGCGACTGGCCGCGTTCCAGTATGTGATCGCGATCGTCATGGGCGTCCTGGTTTTTGGGCTGTGGCGCCTGCAGGTGGTGGGCGGCCAGAACTACCACGCCATGGCCGAAGCCAACCGCATTCGCAAGGTGCCGATCCTGGCGCCCCGGGGCAAGATCTTTGACCGTGAAGGGCGCCTGATCGTCGATAACTACCCGTCCGTCTCCTGCTTCCTGGTGCGCGAGCAGGGCCACGACATCAACCCGGACCTGCCACTGATCGCGCGCGGCCTGAACATGACCGTTGATCAGATCGACGCCATTCTTAAAAAGTACCGTGCAGCGCCGAAGTACCAGCCGCTGCCCCTCAAACAGGACATCACTCCGGACGAAGTGGAGTTCATCGAAGCGCATAAAGACGAGCTGCCCGAACTGGATACTGTGCAGGAACAGCGCCGCCTGTATCCGTTGAATGGTTTTGCGGCGCAACTTATTGGGTACGTGGGCGAAGTGAGCGAGGAGATGCTCAACGATCCGCGTTACGCGGTCTATGAGCCCGGCGATGTGGTGGGCCGGTCGGGCGTGGAAGCCACCTATGACGGTATTTTGCGGGGCGTGGATGGCTCCCAGGATGTGGCCGTCGACAGCCACGGCCGCGAGATCGGCCGCCTCGGCATCGAGCCTGCCAAACCCGGCAAGGATCTGCGGCTGACCATCGATCTGGATATTCAGCGTGCGGCTGAGAATGCCCTTGGCGACCACAATGGCGCCGTGATCGCCATGGATCCGCACACCGGCGAGATCCTGGCTCTGGTCAGTCGTCCTATCTTTGACCCTAACGATTTTGCCGTCCGCATCACGCGCGACGAATGGAGCCGGCTCATCACCGATCCTAACCACCCGCTGATGAACAAGGCCATTCAGGCGCAGCTGGCACCGGGATCGACGTTCAAGATCATCATGTCGCTGGCTGGCCTCCAGGAGAACGTGGCTCAGACCTTCAAGGTCGACTGCACTGGCGGCGCTACGCTCTATGGCCACTTCTTTGCCTGCGACAAGCGCCATGGCGAAGTGGATATCGAGCACGCCATTCCCTGGTCCTGTGACACGTATTTCTATGAACTGGCCGCTCGCCTCGGCATCGACACCATCGCGAAATACGCCCACGCCGTCGGCATCGGCGAGAAAACCGGCATCGATCTTCCCGACGAAGCCTCCGGTGTCATGCCCTCAACCGAATGGAAGCTGCGCACGTTTCACGAAAAATGGTACGCGGGCGAAACCGTCTCGGTCGGCATTGGACAGGGAGCGGTGGCCGTCACGCCCATCCAGCTTTTGCGCGCTATTGCGGGCATCGCTTCCGGAGGCGTGCTGAAGCGGCCGCACGTGGTCTTCCCCAGCGAACTGAGCCCCGAGATGTACCAGCAAATTCTGGCAAATTATCCCGGCTCCGGCGACGCCACCATCCAGGAATCGCCCGAAACGTGGCAGATCATCACCGAGGGCATGTACAACACGGTCAACGGCGGGGGCACCGCGTTCGCCTCACGGCTCGAGGGCATCGATTTTGCCGGGAAGACCGGAACCGCGGAAGTCGTCAACCATAGTGCCGGCGCCAAGAGCCTCGGCTCCGGCAACGAGCGCGCGAACGCCTGGTTCGTGGGCATCGCGCCCCGGCGCAATCCCGATATTGCCGTCGTCGTTCTGAACGAGCATGGCGGCTGGGGAGCCGATGCCGCTGCCCCGATTGCGGCCCGGGTCATCGAGGCGTATGTGGACAAGCAGCGCACGCTGCATCACAACCTCATCGCGCAGACGCCCAAACCGGTACAGGTCGGCGCGCTCTGGTCGAATCCAGCGAATCCTGACGAGCTGGGCGGCAAGCCGCTGCCGGCGCAGGCCGGCCAGACGACGAATCCCGAGCTGGCGTCGATTCGCAGCGGCCACTTTGCTCTGCCGGCGCAGCGCGCGGCAAGCCAGAGTCCGCATATTCGGGTAGAGAATCCGGCCGTCGAGAAAAATAACTAAGCCAGCGCGCCCACCACTGCCCGCACCAGCCCGTTCAGATCGTGAGGGTCGGCCTCCGCCGCCGGCTCCCAGTCGTGTTCTCGCAGCGTCTGGCTGGTGACCGGCCCAATGGAGATCACCCGCATCGTCTTCGGCACGCCGATGCCGGCTTCCTGGAGCAAATGCAGAAAATTTGTCACGGTCGAGGAGCTTGTAAACGTAGCGGTGTCGGGAACTCCGCCGGCCGAGCCCAAAATTGTGCGGATCCGCGCGACGGACTCTGCGGGAACCACAGTTCTGTAGGCGTCCACGATATCCACGGTCGCGCCCCGCGTGCGAAGAGCGCCAGGAATCACGTCGCGGGCCACCGCAGCTCGCGCCAGCAGAACACGCTGGCCGCGGACCTGATCCCCCAGGGTCTCGACCAGCGACTCCGCCACATATTCGCGGGGCGTGACAGCGATCTCCAGGCCCATCTCGCGGAGTGCTCGGGCAGTCGCTGATCCGACAGCTGCTGTCCGCAAATGCGAAAAGGCGGATGGAGCAACCCCTGCCAGGGCGATTCGTTCGGCCAACGCACGCGCGCCATTCACGCTTGTTACGATCAGCCACTGATACGGTGACAAATCATTCAGCGCTGCATCCAGCGGTGCATACGACTCGGGCGGGACGATCGCAATCGCGGGAATCTCCACGACCTCCGCTCCAAGAGCGCGAAGCTGATCGGCGAGCGCGCCAGCCTGATGCCGCGCTCTGGTTACGAGAATTCTTCGACCGGCTAACGGCAGCTCTGTCATGGCAGGTTTCCCGGCAGCGCCTGTGTCCCGCGGCTCGGCATTTGGCTAGCCGCCTGCGCCGGGAGTTTCCGGTCCTGCAGCCGCCAGCAGCCGCTCCGCGCCCTGGCGCAGCAGTTCGTCAGCAACCTTGCGGCCCAGAACTTCCGGCGGCACATCGACCTGCCGGTCCAGGATCACGCGCAACACCTCGGAGCCATCCGGCGCCGCGACAGCGGAGACGATCGAGTAACCCTCATCGCCTGGGAAGCAGTAAATCCCGATGGGTACCTGGCATCCGCCACCCAGAGCCGCCAGAGCTGCGCGTTCGGCGGTGACGGCGTAGCGAGTCTGTTCATGATCCAGGAGCTCGAGGGCTTCCAGAGTGGCCGCATCGTCAGCGCGAGCCTCAATCGCCAGCGCACCCTGACCCGCGGCCGGGCACAGCACCAGCGGGGAGAAACACTCGCGCCGATGCTGCGTCAGCCCCAGGCGTTCCAGACCGGCAGAAGCGAGGATGATCGCATCCACCTGGCCTTCGGCCAGCTTGCGCAGGCGCGTATCCACGTTGCCCCGGAACTCCAGGCATTCCACATCCGGCCGCTGCGCCCAGAGCTGCGCCTGCCGCCGCAGACTGCTGGTGCCGATGCGCGCGTTCTGCGGCAGCGCTTCAAAGCTCGCATGGTTCACAGAAACAAAAGCGTCGCGCGGATCCACACGCTCAGGAATCGCCGCAATCGTGAAAGGTTCGGCCAGTTCGGTGGGCAGATCCTTCAGGCTGTGAACGGCGAGATCGATTCGGCCGGCAAAGAGCGCCTCCTCGATCTCCTTCGTGAACATCCCCTTGCCATCGCCCTGCGCTCCGCCCACCTCGGCGAAGGGCACGTTCTGCATCGCGTCGCCCAGCGTTTTGATGATCTCGATCGAAACCGTGTGCCCGGCGCTGCGCAGCCGGTCCGCGATGTGGTTCGCCTGCCAAAGCGCAAGTTGCGAACCGCGGGAGCCAATGCGCAGAGCAGGTAAGGCTGCAGAATTCCGTTCGTTGTGCATGCGGGTCAGAAACCAGCCTATCGCGTTCGCGCCCGCTATGTCTTACTCGGGTCGGAGCCGGTATCGCTTCCGGGCTGGTCCTGCGGATCGGGCGGCAGAGAGCCCTGGCGATCAGCATCGGCGGCCGCCTGCCGCTCGCCCTTCTGCGTGATGCACTCGCGGGCAAAGACACCGCCGAGGGCTTCCAGAGCTGTCGCGTTTCCCTCCCGGGCGGCAGTCTTCATCGCCTGCAGCGGCAGGTGCAGGAACTTGTTCATCAGCCCGCGGGTCAGCGCATCCAGAGCCGTCTGCTGCTCCGGTGTCAGAGACTGCAGCAGGTGGCGCGAGCGGTGCAGTTCGGCCTGGCGCATCTCCTCCACCTTGCCCTGCACGTGTTGCAGGATGGGGGCGATGTCGATGGTGCGAATGGTTCGGCGGAAGCGTTCTGTCTCCTCGGCGATGATGGCCTCGGCGCGCTCGGCCTCGCGCGCGCGGTCGACCCGGTTGGTCGCCGATACCGACTGCAGGTCGTCGATGTCGTAGAGGAAGATACCTTCCAGCCGGTTGACATTCGGATCCACATCGCGGGGAACAGCGATGTCGATGATAAAGACGGGCCGGTTCCGACGGCGATGCAGAATCTTCTGCGCCTGCTCCACGCCGATGATGTGTTGCGCGGCGCCGGTAGAGGTGACAATAATGTCTGCCTCATGCGCCCGGGCATCAAGGTCCTCGTAGCGGATAGCCTGGCCGACGAACTGCTCGGCCAGCCGTACCGCGCGCTCCCAGGT
>JBAUZR010000715.1:0-2553 GCA_049585375.1 Acidobacteriaceae bacterium | reverse complement strand
CGGCCGCCCATCGGCCCGCGCCGTCATCTCCGGCAGCGCCTGCCCGGACAGAAACGTGAAGTGCCCCGGCTCGCGAAAGAAGTCCGTCTTGTTCGTGGTCACTACATCGAGGAACGAAACGATTTCGTCGCTTCGCCCCGCGGGTGTGAACAGATAATCGCAATAGCGGCCGTAGGACTCGAGGTTCAGGCTGTGCAGCCGCCGCCTTAGCCGCGCCTCCAGCATCGTCCGCTTTTCCGGACCCAGCCGGATGCCCGCCTCCTGATAAATGAAGGCGGACAACCGGTTGAAGTCCCTTCCCGACAGCGTCTCTTCGTGAATGCTCATTGTCCCTTCGTGCCGCGGTCTCTTCAGGCCGCCGCTTCCACTGCCCGGCCAGCCTCTGGCCCGCGCACCGCCGCCAGCTCGTCGGCTGAGAAGACCCGATCGATGTCGAGAATCATGATGAACTGCGTGTCGCGCTTCCCCATACCGCGAATGAAATCGGTGCGGATCTGCATGCCGATGCGGGGCGCGGGCTCAATCTGCTCCGGCTCCATATCGATCACCTCTTCCACCGAATCGGCCAGCGCGCCGATGATCGTGGCCTCGCCCTCCAGCTGCACTTCCACCACCACGATGCAGGTGTTGCGCGTGGTCTCGGTCTTCGACATCTCAAAGCAGAGCCGCAGGTCCACCACCGGCACCACGCTGCCCCGCAGGTTGATCACCCCCGCCATAAACTCCGGCGTGCGCGGAATCGCCGTGATTGTGGTCAGGTCCAGCACCTCGCGCACCTTGGCCACATCGGTCGCGAAAATCTCGTTGCCCAGCCGGAAGGTCAGATACTGCCGTGTCTCCGTAATCTCGCCCATGCTCATCCTCTTCCTCCTCTCCTGCCTGAAGACAGGACGCAGACGGTCCAAACTTTCGCGGCACGCCTGCGCCCATTCGGCCCGTCTTCCGGGTCAGTACCGCTCGAACTCGCCGTCCAGCGAGTCATGTTTGTCGCTGAGTTTCAGGCTGACGCCGCCTTTGCCCGTGGCCGGCTTCGCCGGGCGTGCTCCGGCTGCGGCCACTTTGGGTGTGCGCGCGGCCGGGACCGAAGCTACCGGCTTGCCCCGCCGCACCGCCGCCTCTTCTTCACCTGTGCGGAAGAACGACAGCGCGCCCACCAGCTGTTCGGATTGCCCGGTCAGTTCCTCGGTGGTCGAAGCCATCTCCTCGGCAGCCGAGGCATTCTGCTGAATCACCTGCTCCAGCTGCTGCAGCGCCTTGTTGATCTGCTCCGCGCCGGTGTCCTGCTCTTTGCTGGCCGCGGTGATCTCCTGCACCAGCTCCGCGGTCCGCTGAATGTCCGGCAACAGCTTGTCCAGCATCTCGCCGGACTTCTCCGAGACCCGCAGCGTCGAACCCGACAACTGATTGATCTCGCCGGCCGCCTTCTGGCTGCGCTCGGCCAGCTTCCGCACCTCGGCCGCCACCACCGCGAAACCCTTGCCGTGCTCGCCGGCGCGGGCCGCCTCGATGGCTGCGTTCAGCGCCAGCAAATTGGTCTGGCGCGCGATCTCCTCGATGATCGAGATCTTGTTGGCAATCTCTTTCATCGCCGCGTCCGCTTCGAGCACGCTCTTGCCGCTCTCCTGCGCGTCGCGTGCGCTCTTGTTGGCAATTTTGTCCGTCTGCTGTGCGTTATCGGCGTTTTGCCGGATATTGGAAACCATCTCCTCCATCGACGACGAGGCCTCTTCGGCCGCCGCCGCCTGCGAGCTGGCGCCCTTCGACACCTGAATGGACGCGGTCGAGATAGACTGGCTGGCCGCCGCGACTTCACCGGCGATCGAGCGAATCTCCGACACCGTCTGGGTCAGCCCCGCCACCATGGCCGTCAGTGCCTGCATCAACTTGTCCTCCGGCGAACGCTCCTTCAGCGTCACCGTCATGTTGCCGCTGGCAATCTGCTCGGCCGCCGCGGTAATCTCGTGCATCGCGCCGATCAGCATGTTCAGGTTGTTCTTGATGGTGTTGAAGTCGCCGTTGTAGACGTCGGTAATCGCGGGAGGAATGTCCCCCTTGGCGATGCGATCGACGTACCGCGCCGAGACATTCAGCGGCCCAATCACCGCGTCCAGCATGGTGTTGACCCCGCGCACGATCTCCCCATACGCACCCTGGAACTGCTCCGCTTTGCCGCGTTCCGCCAGCTCGCCCCGCCGGGAAGCATCGATCAGCCGATCCAGTTCCTTGTGCAGGCTCTGCAGCACGAGGCCAACGTTGTTAACGGCGACTTTCATCTTCTCGTGGTCGCCTTTGTAGGTCTGCGCGATCAGCTCATCGATCTTGCCCCCTGAAATCTGCGCCAGAATCCGATTGCCTTCGCCGATGGGCAGCAGAATCGCATCCAGCATGGCGTTGACGCCGCGGACGATCTCCGCGTACGCACCCTGGAACCGCTCCGGCTTGCCGCGTTCGGAGAGTTGCCCTTCTTTCGAGGCATCGGTCAGCCGCACCAGTTCCTTCTGCAGGCCCTGCAGCACGGAGCCAACATTGTTAACCGCCTGTTTCATCTTCTCG
>JBAUZR010000714.1:0-3098 GCA_049585375.1 Acidobacteriaceae bacterium | reverse complement strand
GAACGGTGGAGTGGGTGCCACCCCAGTCGGAGAGGACGAAGCCCTTGAAGTCGAAGTCTTTTTTGAGGACCTGATTGAGGAGGTAGTCGTTCTCGCAGGCCCAGTCGGTTGGGGAGTTCGGGGTGACGGTGACGCGGTTGTAGGAGCACATGACGCCGGCCGGATTGGCGAGGCCGATGGCAATCTGAAAGGCGAGAAGGTCGCTTTCGCGCGCGGAGCGCTGGTCGATGGAGACGTTGACGGTGGTGCGCCCGGTTTCCTGGTCGTTGAAGGCGTAGTGCTTGATGTCGCCCATGACCTGGTTGGCCTGAACGCCGCGGGCGAGTTCGCCGACCATGGTGCCGGCCAGAACCGGATCTTCGCCGGCGTATTCGAAGTTACGGCCGTTGCGCGGGTCGCGGGCGATATCGACACCGCCGCCGATGGACATGTTGTAGCCGGTGTCGCGCAGCTCGCGGCCGATGACGGAGCCGTAAAGGAAGAGCGCATCTTTATCCCAGCTGTTGGCTGCACCAAGGACGGAGGGCAGCAGGGTGGCGTAGTGCGAGCCCTGAGCAGCGAGGCGAATGCCGACGGCGGAGTCGGCCATGTTGACACCGGGGATGCCGAGGCGGGGAACGCCTTCCATGTAGCCGGCATTGCCGAGGGAACCCTTGGGAATTTCGGCTTTTTCGCGGAGGCCGTTCCAGCCTGTGCCGTGGACGAAGTTCATCTTTTCGTCGAGGGTCATCTGCTTGATGACGAGGTCGGCGCGCTGGTCGGGCGAGAGCGATTTGTTCATCCATGGGCGATCCGTCGGCGGGTTCTGCGCGGAAGCGGATGGACCCGAAACCAGGAAGGCAACAAAGAGGGCAGCGGCGGCGCACGACAGGGCGCGACGCAAAGAAGAAACAGACAGAGACATATGCACCTCAGACGAGCGTCATGCTACTAGCGGAAAAACTCACCGTCAAGATGAAGCGTTTTAGTGGAGGGATTCAGTACAGAGAGGGGACTGGGGTCACCGTGCCCCGGTGTCGCAAAAGTCCACCACAGAGGACACAGAGAGCACAGAGTATGCGGGAAGTTCATCCTTCTGACATTTATCGCTCCGCTCACGGTCTGTCAGGAGGCGTTCGAGTTGTTCAGTCCATCAGTTTCTCGGCGAGGTAGACGTAGGTTTCGGCCCAGGTGTGAGCTTCCTGCTGCAGGTCGGCGCCGGCGCCGTGGCCGCCTTCTGTGATTTCGTCGTAGAGGAAGGGCTCGTGGAACTCCTCCATTTTGGCGGCGAACTTGCGGGCGTGCTGGGGGCCGACGCGATCGTCGGCGGTGGTGGTGAAGATGAAGGGCTCCGGATATTTCACATCGGGCTTGACCTGGTTGTAGGGGGAGATCTTCTCGAGGAAGGCTCGCTCGGCGGGCACGCTGACGGAGCCGTATTCGCCGACCCAGCTGGCGCCGGCTTCGATCTTCTCAAAGCGGAGCATGTCGAGGAGAGGTACCTGGATGACGATGGCGTGGTAGAGGTCGGGGTGCTGGGTCATTTCAACGCCCATGAGGAGGCCGCCGTTGGAGCCGCCGATGATGCCGAGGTGCGGCGTTGAGGTGATTTTGCGGGCGATGAGATCCTGGGCGACGGCGGCGAAGTCATCGTAGATGCGCTGGCGGTGCGTCTTCAGACCGGCTTCGTGCCAGGCGGGGCCGAACTCGCCGCCACCGCGGATGTTGGCGAGGACGAAGACACCACCCTTCTCGAGCCAGAGCTTGCCGCGAACGGCGGAGTAGGTGGGTGTCTCAGAGACTTCGAAGCCACCATAGGCATTCAGCAGGGTTGGATTTGTCCCGTTGTACTGCATGTTTTTGGGATGGACGATGAAGTAGGGAATGCGGGTGCCATCTTTTGAGGTGGCGTAGAGCTGGTCCACGGTGTCGTGAGAAGCGTCGAACAGGGCGGGTTCCGATTTGGATGGGGTGAGTTGCGCGGTGGCGGCGTTGCCGGCGAGCAGAGAAGACGGGGTGAGGAAGCTGGTGACGCTGAGGAAGAAGGCATCGCTGGAGTCGCTGGCGGTGACGATGCCGATGGTGCTGTTGGAAGGGACATCGAGAGGGCGACGGGTCCAGTCATCCTGACTCGTGGGGCCGATGGGTGTGTAGACGTAGGCCTGGCCGAGGACGTGCTTCAGGGTGGTGACGACCACGCGGGAGCGGGTGGTGGCGACTTCGTTGAGGAATTCGTCGGAGGTGGGGGCGAAGACGATGGTTGGATGGAGGTGCGCGGGATCACGCAGGAGGTCGGCGACGCGAACGGAAAGCAATGAGCCCTGGTTGAATTTGGGACCTCCGGGCGTGGGGGTCCAGTCTTCATGGATTTCGATGAGCAGGCGGCCGTCGAGGAGGCCGTCGGGATTCGCCTTGAGCGGCATACCGATCTCCCGGAGACCGGAAGGCGTTTGGACGAGCCATCGAAACTGAAAGAAGGTAACAGCACGGCTGATGAGGGTGAGGCGATCGCCCTGCGCGTCCTCGAGGACGGCCGGGGAGACAAAGATGTCGGAAGGCTGGCCCCGGAAGATTTCTTTGGCGCCGGCGACGGGCGTGCCGCGCTTCCACTCTTTGACGATGAAGGGGTAGCCGGATTGGGTCATGGTGTTCGGCCCCCATTCGCGGGCGATGAGGAGGGTGTCCTTGTCCTGCCAGGCGATGCTCTGTTTGCTGTGAGGGGAGACGAAGCCGGAGTCAACGAAGCGTCCGGATTTGAGGTCGAATTCGCGATCGGTGGAGGCGTCTTCACCGCCGGCTGAAAGCGAGACGGTGCAGTAGCGAGTGCCGGGATAGAGGCAGGACATGCCGTGGAAGACCCAGCTGGTGTTTTCCTTTTTGCCGAGGGCGTCGATATCGAGGACGGTTTGCCAGTGGGGATCGGGCCTGGCGAAGTCAGCGGCGGTGGTCTTGCGCAGAACGCCGTGCACGTTGTTCTTGTCGCGCCAGAAGTTGTAGATTTCGTCGCCACGGAGCTCAGGGAGGGGCAGGCGATTGGGGTCTTCGCCAACCTTGAGAGCTTCGGCGCTGAAGGCGGCGAAGCGGGGATCGGCTTCGAGGATTTTGGCGGTGCGGGCGTC
>JBAUZR010000713.1:0-3754 GCA_049585375.1 Acidobacteriaceae bacterium | reverse complement strand
CATCTATGCCAAGACCGGGCCCTTCTGGCTACCCGAGCACAACGAGAGCGACACGCGTGTGCGTCTGGGAGGGTCAGCGGTGCTGACCATTGACTACGGCGCCTACCAAACCACAGCCGGCACCGCGCCTTAAGAAACGACAATTCAGGGGAGCAGCCTGCGCAGGACGCCGATCGTCGTGCGCCGGGCCAGGCTGTGCCGCGCCGCGGGACGCGTGGGATGGGTGCGGGGCCTGGGATGGTCGATGGCCTGCTGATATTGCTGGCGGAGCAGATCCGTGGCTCCCCGCCATCCGTGGCGCTCGACTTCGGCACGCGCGCGGGTCCGGACTAAGGCTCGCTCGGCGGGATCGGCAAGCACCCGCTGCACGGTCTCCACCAGGCCGCGCTCTCCTGGCTCAAACAGGAAGCCGGTAACGCCGTCTTCGACCGCGTCGGGAATCCCGCCGGCCCGGCAGGCGACCACCGGACAACCCGAGGCCATCGCCTCCAGCAGGACCAGCCCCAGAGTCTCCGTTTCCGACGGCATCACAAACAGGTCGGCGGACGCGAACGCCTCGGCCAGCGGCTCGCCGCGCAGATATCCCGCGAAATAAGTGGGCGTGTCGCGGAAGTGCCGTTCCAGTTCGCCGCGCATCGGCCCGTCGCCGACAATCGCCAGGCGAAGATCGGGGACTGCCTTGACTACGGCACGCAGGCTGCCGATGTTCTTCTCGGCGCACAGCCGCCCCACAAAGAGAAGCAGCGGCTTCTGTGGCTCTCCCTGGGTAAGCGTGCGGCGCATCTCCGCCGACGCCCGCGAAGGATGAAAGCCCTCGGCATCCACCGCGCGTTCCCACAGCGCCAGGCGATCGATGTCGTGCTCGGCCAGCTCCTCCATCATCGGCGTGGAGGTACACAGGTTCAGGTCCGCCCGGCCATGGCGTATCCGCATCAGCTTCCATGTGGCGCTCTGCAGGAAGCCCAGCCGGTAGTAGCGCAGGTAGGCCGGGAGATTCGTGTGATACGAGATGACCAGGGGAATGTGCATCACCTGCGCGTAGTAGATACCGCCGATGCCGAGCAGGGACGGCTCAAACAGGTGCAGCACATCCGGCTGAAACTCCTCAATATGCCGGCGCATGGAAGCCCGGGGCGCGGCGACGCGCAACTCCGGATAAAACGGGAAAGGCGAGGAAGGCAGCCCGATCACTCGCGCTCCATGCAATTCCGACGGGCCGCCGGCGGGCGCGAACAGCAGAACCTCGTCGCCGCGCGCACACAGGCGTTCCACGGTCGCGGAGATCATGGTGACGATCCCGTCGATCTTGGGAAGAAACGTCTCCGTCACCATGGCAATTCTCATTCGATTTCCCGTCACCTTGAGTCGGAAAGCTCAGAATACGCTGCCGGTGACGTTTTCACAGAAGAGAATTCGCGCCGAGCCGCAGGGCGCGGACCCGGGAGGGAAGTCGTGTCTTCACCAGCCATGGAGCCTCAGGCGGGCAGCTTGTCGGGCGAGGGGAACTGGTGTTGCTCGCGGCCGACGTCGCCGTCGTACTTCACCGTCGTCTTGAACAATTCGTAGCGGCCATCAGATGCCCAGAAGCCAGCCCGGTCTTCCAGAGCACGCCGCTCCGGCTCCGTCATGGGCTTGAAGTTTCCGGCAATGGCGAGATTCTGCTCCAGCACTTCGAGCGAATCCATGCCGCTGATGGTGGTGGCGACGGGCAGGCTCATCGCGTAGCGCAGGCCTTCCTCCGGCGTGATGGCGCCGTGCACGACCATCTCGCCGGAACCGCCGAGACTCTTCATTCCCAGAACCGCGATGCCTCGGCGATTCGCCTCAGGCAGTACGTGCTGCTGAAAGCTGCGATAGCGAGCGTCCAGTGGATTCAGGGGCATCTGCACGGTATCGAAGGGAAAGTCGTGGCTCAGCATCTTCAGGTGAATCGCCGGATCCTTATGGCCCGTGAATCCCACCCAGCGAACCTTGCCCTGCTGCTTTGCTGCCGCCAGGGCTTCGATGGCCCCATTCGGGCGGAAGATCAGGTCGGGATCGTTGTAGTAGACCACCTCGTGGATCTGCCAGACGTCGAGATGGTCGGTGCGCAGGCGTCGCAGCGACTGTTCCAGTTGCTGCATGGCCACGGATTTATCCCGGCCGTGGGTGCAGACCTTCGTCATCAGGATGACCTTGTCGCGCTTGCCCTCGAGCGCTGTGCCCAGGCGCTCCTCGCTCAGGCCTTCCTTATATTCCCAGGCATTGTCGAAGAAATTGATGCCACAGTCGATGGCGCGGCTGACAAGCTCATTGGCTTCCTGCTGGTCCTTTGTGGCGCCGAGATGGAAACCCCCTACCCCGAGGATCGAGACCTGCTCGCCGGTTTTGCCGAAGGGACGATGGGGAACGGACCAGGACGGAAGCGCGCTCATAGAATCTCCCGAAGATTGCTGGGCTGAACTCGATCCGCGCGCAGCGGCGATGCCGGCTCCTGCCAGCGAAGCCGATCGCAGAAACGTTCTGCGCGTGACAGACTGCAGGGACTCATGGCTCATGCCGATACCTGGGGAAATGGTTTGCCGGTGTTCTCTGTAGCCTTGACCATTTCCTTCACCTCGACGGATTCCATATCCAGCGGATACCCATGTGCCAGGCGAGCCTCAGGATTGTCGAATTTCAGCGAGGTTTTGTACGGCTCGAAGCGGCCGTCGGCAGCGGGCTGGCGGCACTGTTCACGAATGACCTGCATCTGCTGCTCGTTCATCGGCTGAAAACCCTGAGCGACAGCGAGGTTCTGCTGGAGAACATCCATCTTCTCCATGCCGGTAATGGTGGTCGTCACGGGAAGGCTCATCGCATAGGCCAGGGCCTGCTCCGCTGAAATTGCGCCCTTCTTCACCATGTCCCCGTTGCCGCCGATCGGCTTCATGCCCAGAGCCGCGATGCCCCGCCGGTTCAGCTCCGGCAGCACGGCCTGCTCAAAGCTGAGAAAGCTGGAGTCGAAGGGATTCAGCGGCATCTGCACCGAGTCCCAGGGAAAGCCAACGTTGAGCATGGCCAGATGCACCTCCGGGCGCTTATGTCCGGTGAATCCCAGAAAGCGCACCTTGCCCTGTTCTTTGGCTTTGTGCAGCGCTTCGGCTGCGCCGCCGGGGCGGATGAACAGCTCCGGGTCGTTCTCGAAGACGACACCGTGGATTTGCCAGAGGTCGAGATGGTCGGTGCGCAGGCGGGTCAGCGACTGCTCCAGCATCTGCATGGCCAGCGAGCCGTCGCGTCCGTGGGTGCAGACCTTGGTCATCAGAAAAACGCGGTCGCGCTTCCCCTGGAGGGCGTCGCCCATCCAGACCTCGGACTTGCCGCGGTGGTACTCCCAGCAATTGTCAAAGAAGGTCACGCCACCGTCGATGGCGGCGTGCACGAGTTGTTTGGCGGTCTTTACGTCGGCCGCCTGGCCGAGATGATGTCCGCCCAGCCCAAGCGCGGAGATCTTTACGTCTGTATGTCTGCCGAAAGGCCGCATGGGAATTGCGGCGGAAGCGCCGGCCATAGCCACCTCAGTATCCTCCTACGATGCCCGCAAGCCGGGGCGGGATTGCCATACGAACGGTGGCGGCGAACGTCATGCCGCGCCGATCCCAGGTCGCGCCAGTAATTCCCGCTGACCCCCGGAAGAAAGCGCGGAGTTTCCCGGGATGGTGAATACTGGACGGGGTCGATTTTCCGATTTGCGTTGCCGGATGGCAGCAGAAACGAGGACCAACGGTGTCGA
>JBAUZR010000712.1:0-3402 GCA_049585375.1 Acidobacteriaceae bacterium | reverse complement strand
TGACCGGGCAGCGGTTAACGCCGCTGAGTCCAACCAGGATTACAACCACCAGAGCCTGGACGCCGACATCAAGAAGCTCCACCTCGGCGCTGCCACCACGGCCGACGTCCTGCAGCAGCAGCGCAGTCTGGCCGCGGCCGATGCCCAGCTGATTTCGGCCCGGGCCCGCTACGCCACCGATCGCGCCGCGCTGGAAGAAGCCCTGGCCAGCACGCTGGACCGCTACGGAATCTCCATCGTCGACGCGGTAACCGGCCAGATCCACACACCGCCGGTGATTCCCGGCCTTGAGCCGGCGCAGAATCTGCCGGAGGTGCAACCGCCTACGCAGAAGCAGCAGCTCCAGAAACAGGAGCAACAGCCGCAGCCACAAACCGGGAGCCAGCCGCAGCCACAGCCCTGATCCCTTCCTTTGACTCGACGCCGATCAGGCCCGCCCGGTGCGGGCCTTTTTCGTGCCTGAATTTCGCCGGTTTTGCTGGTCCGCGGGCAATTTCCTCGCCACTCCCTGATAGAATCAGAAGAATCCACTCTCTGGAGTCTCCATGCAGGCAATGCTTGCGCTCGAAGACGGGCGCATCTTCAGGGGCGAAGGCTACGGCGCCCAGGGCGAATGCCGCGGAGAGGTCGTTTTTAATACATCACTGACCGGATATCAGGAGATCTTCACCGATCCTTCCTACGCCGGGCAGATTGTCGTCCTCACCAATCCGCAGATCGGCAATTACGGCACCAACGCGGCAGATAACGAAGCCGCCCGGCCTTATATCGAAGGCCTCGTCACCCGCGAGTTTTCACCCATCAGCTCCAACTGGCGCTCGCAGCAAGTTGCCGACGAGTATCTGGAGCGCTTTCAGGTTCCGGTCATCTCGGACATCGACACTCGTGCGCTGGTGAGGCACCTGCGCAAGAACGGCGTGATGCGTGGAGTGATCTCGACGGTCGAGTCGAACCCGGATGTTCTTGTGGAGAAGGCACGGGCGATCCGCAAGATGGATGGAACGGACCTGGCCAGCGTTGTCTCCACGAAAGACCGCTATGAGTTCGAGCACGACGGATCCGACCCGCTCCAGCCGGGGGGTGGGTCTCCGCTTCCGGCGGCCGATCTTCACGTAGTCGCCTACGACTACGGCATCAAGAAGAACATTCTTCGCATGCTGCGACAGGAAGGCTGCCGAGTGACGGTGGTTCCTGCGCAGACCTCGGCCGACGACGTGCTCGCGCTGAAGCCCGACGGGATCTTTCTCTCCAACGGTCCCGGCGATCCGGAGCCGGTGACCTATGCCCAGGAGAACATCCGCAGGCTGGCAGGCCGCACGCCAATCTTCGGCATTTGCCTCGGGCACCAGCTGATCGGCCTCGCGCTTGGTGGAAAGACCTACAAGCTGAAGTTCGGCCATCACGGCGGGAATCATCCGGTGAAGTGCATGGAGAATGGCAAGGTGGAGATCACCTGCCACAACCACAACTTCGCGGTCGATCCCGACTCCATCAACACCAGCGAAGTGGAGCTGACCCACATCGATCTGAACGACAACACGCTCGAAGGCCTGCGCCACCGGACCATGCCGCTGTTCAGCGTGCAGTACCATCCGGAGGCCAGTCCTGGCCCCCACGACTCACACTATCTGTTCCGCGACTTCCGCAAAATGATGGAAGAGTGGAAGGGATGAAGAGTTTTTCGAGGATTTGTTCGAGACGGCGGGGACTTTTTCCCGCCATTTTTATGAAACCAGGAAACTGAGAGCAGCCGACGAAACATGCCACGCCGCAATGACATCACCAAAATCCTCGTGATCGGCTCCGGGCCGATTGTTATTGGCCAGTCCGCCGAATTCGACTATTCCGGCACGCAGGCCTGCAAGGCCCTGAAGGCCGAAGGCTACGAAGTGGTGTTGGTCAATTCGAATCCGGCCACGATCATGACGGACCCCGAGCTGGCCGATCGCACCTACATTGAGCCGCTCACGAAGGAATATCTGGATGAGATTCTCCGCATCGAGGTGCAGATGCTCAAAGATGAGGGGCGCGACGGTGTCTTTGCGGTGCTGCCGACCGTAGGCGGCCAGACCGCCCTCAATCTGGCCGTCGATCTCTCCGACGCCGGCATTCTCGACAAGCACAACGTTGAGCTCATTGGCGCGAAGCTGGAAGCGATCAAGAAAGCCGAAGACCGCCTCCTCTTTAAAGACGCGATGACGCGCATCGGCCTGGACGTGCCGCGCTCCGCGCTGGTCAACAATCTGCGCGACGGCCTCGACTTTGCCACCAAGATTGGTTTTCCGGTCATCATCCGGCCTTCGTTCACGCTGGGCGGCTCCGGCGGCGGGATTGGCTACAACCGGGAAGAGCTTCTGGAAATTCTCGCGCGCGGTCTCGACCTGTCACCGGTTCACGAGTGTCTCATCGAAGAATCCGTTCTCGGCTGGAAGGAATTCGAGCTGGAGGTGATGCGCGATCTCGCCGACAACGTGATCGTCGTCTGCTCGATCGAAAATATGGATCCGATGGGCGTACACACCGGGGATTCCATCACGGTGGCGCCCGCGCAGACCCTCACCGATCGCGAATATCAGGCGATGCGCGATGCGGCTATCCGCGTGATGCGGGAGATCGGGGTGGAGACCGGCGGCTCCAACGTGCAGTTTGCCGTGCATCCGAACAACGGCCGTATGGTCGTGATCGAGATGAATCCACGGGTGTCGCGCTCTTCGGCGCTCGCGTCCAAGGCCACCGGATTCCCCATCGCCAAGATCGCCGCCCGCCTCGCCGTCGGCTATACGCTGGACGAGATTCCGAACGACATCACGAAGATGACGCCGGCCTGTTTCGAGCCGACCATCGACTATGTTGTTGTCAAAATTCCCAAGTGGCAGTTTGAGAAGTTTCCCGGCGCGGATGAGAATCTGGGACCGCAGATGAAATCCGTGGGCGAAGTGATGGCCATCGGCCGCACCTTCAAGGAAGCACTGATGAAGGCCACCCGCTCGCTGGAAACCGGGAAGAGAATTGGCGCGGAAGTCCTCGAACGGCGGCGCCTCACGCAGAAACTGGTGACGCCGCAGCCGGAGCGCTTCAGCTATATCCGCTTTGCCTTCCGGGAAGGGCATTCTGTGCGTGAAGTTGCGCGGATGACCTCCATGGATCCATGGTTTCTGTACCAGATCAAGGAAGTCTCCGATGCCACGGTCGCGCTGGGCGGCACTTCACCGGAAAATACGTCACCCACGCAGTTACGAAAGGCCAAGCGGCTCGGCCTCTCCGATGAGCGCCTGGCCGAGGTGTGGTCGCTCAGCGGCAATGAGGGCGTCGAGCAGGTGCGCAATCTGCGCCGGCAGCACGGGGTGCGTCCCGTGTATAAGCTGGTGGACACGTGCGCCGCGGAATTCGAGAGCTTCACGC
>JBAUZR010000711.1:0-4991 GCA_049585375.1 Acidobacteriaceae bacterium | reverse complement strand
GGAGAATGCGCTGCCACTCCCGGGCAGCGTAAGCCTGGGCGCCCGCATTACCGGCGAACGCTGGTCGCCGGATCGGTCTGTGCTCTGGCTCGAGCTCAGCGCTCCGGCGGCGGGGTCAGGCGAACTGGGCGTTTGGAATGCGGCCCAGGTCGCTCACGTCGACGGAGCTTCGTTACTTCCCGGCCACAGGGACAGCGCTGAAATCCGTTATCAGATGCCTGCCGCGGATGCATCCGGCGACTCTCACCTCGAAATCGCGATCCACTTTCGCAACGCTTCGAAAAAGCGTGGCCGGCCTGCGGCCGACACTCAACCCGCAGGCAAGGGGTGATGCAGAAATGTCTGGGCATTTCCTGGCCCTGTGCGTCCGACTCAATCCTTGTGCAGTCGTCATTCTGCGACTCGAGCAACCATCCGGCCCCTCGCCCTCACGCAGCGAATCGTCATGTCACCTGGGGCAAGAGTAGCCACTGGTTCGCTGGTCGCCGATTCCCGAACGAGAGCGCGGTCGTCTCTGCCAGGATACAGACGCCAACACCCCGCAAACGTGCTTCTCCTACTGCGAATTACCACCTCCTCTTGACTATTCAAACGTTTTAATATAATTTCCGGCCAACCCGGTTTGAAGGCTTTTTTCTGCCGGGAAAGCCTGGTTTTGTGCACACCGACGTTCGACAGTCGCTGTGGCGTCAGTTCACTCTGTGAGACATCGTGTTTCCGTGCGCAACCATCATCGACTGTCGCGCAAGGCGACACCGGCTTGGGACCGCCCGCTCGCTCGAATCCTGCGACAGACGGGAAATGGGGGCTGTTCACTTAAGGAGGATTCCTGATGAGACGCAAGGGCTTTGTTCAACGTCATTGGCTGGCTCTGCTCGTCCTCGTGTTCACACTCCCCACGGGCCGCTCCCATGCCCAGGAAGTTACAGCCGCTGTCAACGGCCAGGTCACCGATCCCAGCGGCGCCATCATCGCAAATGCCGCGATCACGGCGACCGACGTCAATCGTGGCAGTAAGTTCGTCACCAAAACCGACGCATCCGGTGAATACAACCTGCCCCGTTTGCCTGTTGGCACGTACACGCTGCAGGCCTCGGCTCCCGGTTTTGACACCGTTCTCCGATCCTCTTTTACGCTGGTTCTCAATCAGACCGCTCGTATCGATTTCAAAATGAGCGTGGGGAGAGTATCCCAGGTCGTCAGCGTCAGCTGGGCGGCGCCGCTCCTGCAGGAGGAAAGTACACAAATCAGCACCGTCATCGACGCCACGACCAACGTTTCGCTTCCCCTTGCCAGCCGTAACTATCTCCAGCTCACCCTGCTCGCCCCTGGCGTCACCACCACCAACCCGGAAGGCATGCAGGTCGCGCAGCGCATCGACACCGCGGAAGAGCCCTACGTCAACGGAAACCGCGCCCAGGATAACAACTACCTCCTCGACGGTATGGACAACAACCAGACCTCGGACAATCTCGTCGCCTACACGCCCAGTCCCGACGCGATCGAGGAGTTCAACATGATCACGCAGAATGCCCCCGCTGAATTCGGTAATTTCCAGGGCGGCATCGTCAACGTGACCACCAAGGCGGGCACCAATCAGTTCCATGGCGATGTGTGGGAGTTCTTCCGCAACGACGTTCTGAATGCCAACAACTGGTTCAACAATCTCGAGAACGCTGAGGCCGGCAGCGATGTTGCGCCTCGTCCCGGCGTCCGCTGGAACATGTTCGGCTTCACCCTTGGTGGCCCCATCATCCACCAAAAACTCTTCTTCTTCGTCGACTACCAGGGTCAGCGCTTCGAGCAATATGCCGATTCCGCCTTCAGCGCCTATACCGCCAGCGAGCGCGCCGGCGACTTCGGCCAGCTCTGTACCGATCCCTCTCTCGGCGGCAGTTTCGACAGCAACGGCAACTGTACCGGCGGCACCCAGGTTGTCGATCCCTACACCGGCGCCAACATTCCCTTCAATCGCCTGCAGGACTACATCAACAGTGGCGCCGATCCCGCGCTGACCGCTGAATATAACTCCGGAGCGGGCCAGGTAGCCCAGAACCTCTTCGCCTCGCAGTACTATCCATCCGTTGCCTCGCTCACCAATCCAACCATCCTCAACAACTATGTCTATACCACCCGCACTCCACTCAACGTCGACCAGGGCGATGGCCGGATCGACTGGAATATCTCTCCATCCAACCACCTCTTTGCCCGTTATTCACGGGAGGAGCAGCAAAACTATCCGGTCAATACTCTGCTCTCGATCAGTGTGAACAACGGCGCGGCCAATCTGCAGAGCGGCGTCATCGACTGGACTCACACCTTCAATCCCAGCCTCGTGAATGACGGACGGTTCGGCGTTAACTGGGTGCAGTTGCTCAATAACTCTTCGGCCACGCCGGGAATCGGCAATCTTGCCGACGCCCTCGGCATCCCCAACGGCAACGAGGGCGGCGAAGGCCTGCTGGAGATCGACCTTGGACCTTCCACCGGTATCGGCGGCGCAGGCAACATTCAGAACTGGTCCGATACCGTCATCCAGGCCAGTGATAATCTCACCCTCACTCACGGCCGCCACGTCATTCAGACTGGCTTTCAGTTCCTCCGCCAGCGCATGGACGACTTCTACTCCGGGAACGCCGGCATCCTGGGCGATCGATACTTCGGCGGGAACTTCACCGGCGCGCCCGATTCCGATTTCTATCTCGGTATGCTCAATACCAGCGCCCAATATTTTCCCTCGATCACGGGAGGCACCGGTGAACCCGCGTGGGGACAGCGTTCTTCTATCTTTGGCGCCTATGGTGAGGATAACTGGCGTGCCATGCCCGGCCTTGAGCTGAACTACGGTCTTCGCTACCAGGCGCACACGCCATGGACGGAGGCACACGGGCAGCAGCTCAATTTTGATCCCATCTCTGGCCAGCCTCTTTATCCCTCCGAATCCACCCTGCCGACCGTTGCGTTCCCCGGCTTGCAGCCACAAGCCGACAGCAACCAGGCTCTCTACAACGGCTATTACGGCATTGCCGATTTCGAACCTCGCCTCGGCTTCGCCTACACCACCCATGGCGGTCAGGGGCGGACGGTGATACGCGGCGCCTATACGCTCTCCGACTATCTGGAGGGCACCGGCAACGCGCTGCGGCCCACTCTGAACATCCCCTTCAACATCCAGATGCAGCTCGATAACTTCTGTTCCGGCGGCACCACCGGCTGCAATCCGGCACAGTTGCTGATTACAAATCCGCTGCTCATCAATACGTCGAACATCTTCGCCGGAGCCATTCTCAATCTCTGGGCTCCCAACGTTCGTCCCGCGGTGGCGCAGCAGTGGAACCTAACCGTCCAGCAGGAACTCAACAACAACACCTCCTTTGAGGTGAGTTATGTGGGTCAGCACAGCACGCACCTGATGGTCCCTGAAAGCTTGCTTCAGCTACAGCTCCTGCCCAACGGCACAACCGCACCGAGCCCTTATCTTGCCGGCAATCCCGATCTTGCCAGCACGGTTTCGTACGTCACGGCTACTTACTCTGATGGCAATGCCTCCTACAACGGCCTGCAGGGGGTGCTGCAGCGCCACATGGCCAACGGTCTGGAAGGTCAGATCTCCTATGCCTGGTCCCACTGCCTCACCAACAGCATCGGCTTCTACGGCGACATAGGGCAGGCTTCCAACGCCTCCGCCTACTGGCAGAATCTCTACAATCCTGCGGCCGAGTGGGGCAGCTGCTTCTTCGACCTCCATAACAATCTCACCGCTCACGCGGTTTACAACCTTCCCTTCGGACGCGGCCGCCAGATCGCCTCGCACGCCAATCGCGCCACGAACGCTATCATCAATAACTGGACCCTCGCCGGTATCTATACCTTCCATGGTGGCTTCCCGCTGACCGCCACCGATGCCACCGACTACTCCGGCACCAACAGCCGCGGCGAGCGGGCCGACTGCCTCGGTCCGGTCCAGTATGAGAAGACACGCACCATCTCCGGCATCCAGTGGGTCAATCCCAATATCTATGCCAATCCGGACGCCGGCTCCTTTGGCACCTGCGGTGTCAGCACCCTCCGCGGTCCGGGCCTGGACGATGTAGACCTGAGCATCCAGCGCGACTTTCCCACTTTCGAAGGCCAGCGCCTTGAGTTCCGCGCCGAGGGTATCAACGCGCTCAATCACCCAATCTTCAACGCACCCAATATGTCCTGCTCCGGAGCCGCTGCCACAGCCTGCAGCGCCGGGTTCGGCCTCATTGGTGGAACCCAGGGTGAGCGGAACCTGCAGCTCGCTCTGAAGTATTATTTCTGACGCGTCGCGAATGTTCGCTGGATTGCGAGGATCGCATGTCTTTCTTCATCCGTAGTCTCCGGCTCGCCGCCGGGTTCGCCTTCTCCGCCCTGCTTCTCGCCGGCGCGCGTCCGGCCTCAGCCGAGTCCGCATGGGTGCGTGTCAACCAGGCAGGCTACGAGGCCGGCCAGCCCGCTCGCGCCTTTCTGATGACTGACAGTCCCGTCAGCAATGTAACCTTCAAAGTGAAGAATTCCGACGGCAAAGTGATTGCCTCCGGCTCGATCGGATCTCTCCTCGGCACCTGGGGTCACAGCAAGACCGTTATCTACAATGTGTACCCAATCGATTTCTCGGTTCCCGCCGGTGACACCTATACCATTGCTGTTGCCGGATCTGTGTCCGCCCAATCGCCCAAATTCGCCGTCGATACTCCGGACGTTCTCTATCCCGGCCTCCTGCTCAACACCCTGTTCTTCTATCAGACCGAGCGCGATGGTCCCGATTACATCCCGAATGCCCTGCGGTCCGCGCCTGGTCACCTGAACGATGCCAGCGCGCGCGTTTACAACACCCCACCTATCGACGATAACGGCTATGTGGATAATGCTCCTCCGGCCGCGCCTCTCGTCCCCGCCAATCTCCCTAAAATCGACGCCTCAGGCGGCTGGTGGGACGCTGGCGACTACATGAAATACGTGGAGGA
>JBAUZR010000710.1:0-12966 GCA_049585375.1 Acidobacteriaceae bacterium | reverse complement strand
CACTAACCTACCAACAACCAAAGGGGTTCATGGATGGCTCGCAGGGGTTCTCTTCGTTCAAATCAGGCAATCTTTCGGCTCACCCTGTGCTCAGTTGCCATGGCAGCGCTGTTGTCGCCGGTCTCCGTTGTCCGCGCCGCGGACACCCAGCCCGCGAACAGCCTGCGCGTGAAGAAGGGCGCCGCCCTCTTCCAGAAGAACTGCATCCTTTGTCACAACAAGCAGCGCGGCGATGCGACTCCCTTCGGGCCGCCCAACCTGCACGGCGTTCTCCAGAAGAAGCTCATCACTTCCGCCCAGGCCAGGGCCATCATCAGAACTGGCCGAGGCCAGATGCCCCCCTTTAGCTCACGCCTGACCGAAAGCCAGATTCAGGACCTCATCGCCTTTCTCAAAACCCAGTAAAGCTGCCTCCCAGGAAGGACGCTGTCGATCTCGTTCAGCTGCTTAACCGCTCCCTCTGGTAGTACGAGCGCCGCAGCTCGCGCCTTCAGCGTTCCGAGGCACAGCGGGAGAATGGGGAAGTTGATTCTTTGCTGGCCTCGGCTGTGTCCAGCGCCGTGCGGATCGCTCCAAACACCTGTGCATCCTCCCCCAGAGCGCTGCGCACAACGCGCGGCCGTTCCCGGAAGTCCCGCGACTCCAGGATCTCCACGGTCGCCTCACAGAGCGGAGGGTGCAGGCCCACAGCGCCGCCCAGCACAAAGAGCGGGCAGTTCAGTACCCCGGAAATGTTGCAGATGGCATATGCCAACAAATTGGCCGACTGCCTGAGAATCGTTTGCGCCAACGCGTCCCCCTCAGACGCATGGTCAAATATCCGGGTTGCCGTCAGTTCCATGGGTAATGCGGTTTTGTCTGCAGTCCACACCCTCTGCCATTGCGCCCGGATACCTTCGCCGCCGAGTACGCTCTCCAGTGCGCCCGGTTCTCCGCTCTTCCGGGGTTCTGCCCCGACGCCGGGCAGCAGCATGTAGCCGATTTCCCCGGCTGCCCAGCAGCTTCCACGATAGGGAAGGCCATTCAGCACGATCCCGGCGCCGATTCCGGTACCAATAGCCAGGAAGACAAAATCCCGGGTGGATTCTGCGACTCCGATCCAGCGTTCTCCGATAGCCGCCAGATTGACATCGTTATCGATGGCCGAGGGTACGCTCAGTTCCTGCTCCAGGCGCGCCCGCAGCGGAATATTCTGCCAACCCATCAGATAGGAGGTGGCGATCACGACACCACTTTCGAAGTCCGTGATGCCGGGCACGCCGGCGGCGATGGACCGGAGCGCGTCCGGTGGAGCATCGACCTGTCGCAGGGTGTGCCTCACTCCGTCACAAATCAGGCGGATGACCGTCTCGGGAGTGCGAATGCCGATCGTGGACGAGGACCAGCGCGCCAGGATGGTTCCGCTCATATCGGCCAGCGCCACGCGCAGATTGGTTCCCCCGATGTCGACACCGGCGACGCAGTGGCTACCTGCCCTCGTCGCGGCGCCGTCACGGGCAGCCGTGGTTTCGCGGGGTTGCGGCCCCGGAGTTCCTCGATCTGTCTCTTCGCCATGCATGGTCGTCAAAAGGTGTCCTTCGCTCCATGGACCCGGAGCTGTCCTGCATTCGCATCGGAGCTGATCGTTTCCAGTCCGCGGCCTTTGGTTTCCGGGACGATGAAACCCACAAACAGGAGCGTGACAATGCAGAAGGCAGCATAGATGAGAAAAGTCGCAGAGCTGCCCGCAGTTCTGATCAGCGAAAGGAACGTCAGGGAAACAAGAAAATTCGATGCCCCTGAGCCAAGAGTCGCGGCGGCGACTCCGCGCCCGCGAACCCGCAGAGGAAAGACCTCGGACGCCAGGATCCACGCGATCGGACCCATGCTGAATGCGAAACAGGTGATGTAGGCCATCAAACAGACGGTGGCCACCACGCCGGGTGCCGCACCGAATGCGCTCCTGCTGTGGAAGGAATACGCGAGGAAAAGGAGCGATACAGTCATACCGCCCACGCCCGCGTAGAGCAGGGGCTTGCGTCCCAGCCGATCGACCAGCAGCAGCGCAACGATGGTGGCCAGCATATTTGTGACGGCCACCAGCAGGGTGGCGAAGATCGCATTTCTGTTCGAGGAGATGCCGGCCTCGGCGAAAATCTGCGGCCCGTAATAAATGATGGTGTTGATGCCGGTGACCTGCTGCAGAACCGTGAACCCCACCGCAATGAAAAGGGACATCCGTACGGCCGGACTCCACAGCGCTCTCCAGCGCCGCTCCACCGGGATGGCAAGTGCCAGGCCGATTTCATCCAGCAGCAGCCGGGCTCCGGATTCGTCAGTGTATGTGCTGAGCACCGAATGAGCCTCAGACGTCCGGTTCTGCGCAAAGAGCCACCGTGGGCTCTCCGGGAGCGTGAGGATGAGCAGCAGAAACAGCGCCGCGGGCACAGCCCCCAGACCGAACATCCACCGCCAGGCATGCTGTGCGGCCAGCCAGTATCCGACCAGATCCGCCAATGCGATACCGGCGGTGAGCGCGAACTGGTAGAGTCCGATGAGTCTGCCGCGCGATTGTGGCGGGGCGAGTTCGGACACGTAGACCGGCGCCGTCACAGATGTGAAGCCAATGGCCACGCCCAGAAGCGCGCGGGCGGCGATGAGCGTGGCGACGTTGGGAGACAGCGGCGCAAGCAGCGAGCCGGCAAGGAAGATGACCGCACCCCACAGCAGCGTGGCGCGCCTGCCGATGCGATCGGCAATGCTGCCTCCGGCAACCGCTCCGGACATGGCGCCAAACAGTACCACGCTCACCACGAACTCTTCCATACGCGTCGACAGAGCAAAGGTCTCGCGAACAAACGTCAGCGCGGCTGCGATCACTCCCATGTCGTAGCCGTAGAGAATACCGCCCAGGCCGGCAATGAGCGAGACGCGCCACAGGAAGGCGGCGCGCACCTGCGTCTGTGGCACGGTTTCGGTTCCCGACAAGCCGGACTCCCGGATCACAAGGCTCCTCATCCTACTGTTCCATGACGCCGTACTGAAAGCGCGGCGGCAGACGGCATCCGATTCTTTCCACCATGGCCAGGGTGAGCGCCTGCGGCACTAGCACCGAGGTGATGCTCTCCCAGGGCTCCGGTACCAACGGCAATCGGACAGGAAGCAGCCTCTCGGCCGGCTCGCTCTCTTCAGCGGAAACCAGCACGACCCGGCCGCCGCGGCGGAGGCACTCGCCGGCGAGCTTTTGCCCCAGTTCCGCCGCGCGCCCGAGCGCGAAGATGATCGCCACGTGGGTGCCATCCACATCCAGGATGGGTCCATGTCTGAAGCCTGCGCCGGTATGAGCGGCTGCGCGAAAACCACTCATCTCGCGAATGCACAGAGCGCCCATGACAGCGGCGCCATAAGCCGCCCCGCGTCCGATGATTTCGATGTTCGCAGCGCCCCGGCAAAACGCCTCCAGATCCGCCCTCGCGGCAAAGACAGGGTCGAGAGCGGCCGTAAAAGCATCCACGGCGCGATCTGCGTCGTCCTGCCAGGAGAGCCCAAGAATATCGGACGCCAGCAGAATAGCGACGGCGGCGGCATTCGTATAGGTCTTGGTCGCGTTGCCATATTCCGGACCAGCCAGAATCGGCAGCCGATTTCTCGCCAGGCGCCAGCAGGTACTGGCGGGATTGTTGCAGATCAGCGCCAGAGCTCCGCCTCGATCGGCCTGAAACAATTCCACGAGCTCCGCACTTTCTCCCGAGGTGGTGAGAAGCACCGATAAGGCCGGATCATTCCACAGGGGCCGAGCATAGTGCAGCCACTCCCCGGCGTCGGCCGAAAAGGACACTCTTCCATGCGTCTGCAGCAAAACCGATCCGCTGAACGAGGAGCAGTACGAGGCGCCCATGCCCAGGAAGAGAACCGGGCCGGGTCCCCGGCCCGGTTCCCGTAGTCTTTCGAACTGAGCGCTGATTTCGGCGTCGGAGCGGCAGGCTTGTATCAATTCGCGTAGCCGATGCGGCTGCTCGCAGCATTCGAGTTTGAGGATTTCAGTGCCTGTGGCCGACAGCAACGCGGGCGGCGGTTCGACTCCGCCGATCCAGCGAGGCGCGGATGCCGTGGAGTCTCTCATACTCGTTTCCCGAATCCTTCGCATCGCGGACGGGCCGCCTTCGGTTCAACCGTCTCGACTTCGTAACTTTTAGTTAGTATCCTTCCTGCAGTGACCGAAGGCAACAGTTTCTTTTGGACCAGCCCGCTGGGCACTTCCGATGACGCCGCGCACTCTCTCTGTCATATAGTGAGGCAGATCTACATCTCCGGCACAAAATGAAGAAAAGGTCCATTCCGATTGGCAGACCTTCTGTCCTGCGGTACACGAATGCCCATGGCATTCTGAAGCTGCTGCGCGAATGCGGATCGTGCTCGAGAGCCGATCTGGTGCGCGCCTCCGGGCTGAGTGCTCCGACGGTTACAAATGTGGTAAAGGACCTGCTCTCGGCCAATCTGGTGGAGCCGCTCGGTGAGGGCGAATCCAGCGGGGGAAGGCCGCCCGACATGATCCGCTTCAAGGCGGAGCGCGGATGTCTGCTGGCGGTGGAAATTACCGCGACACAGATTTCCTTTCTGCTCACCGATCTGAACGGAAGCGAGCTCGGCCGGCACGACATCTCCCTGGTCGGGCGCAGTACGACGCCGGAAGCGATTTGCGGCTATATCGGCGATGAACTGAAGATCCTGCTGCGCAAACACCGAAAGGCCCGCGATCAGGTGCTGGCTCTGGCAGCAGGTCTGCCTGCCATCACGAATGTGGAGGAAGGCACCGTTCTCTCCATCAGCACGCTCGAGGGGTGGCGTTCGGTTCCTCTGCGCGCCATGCTGAGCAAGGTGGTCGGTTGCCTTGTCATTGTGGAGAACGACACGAATCTGGCGGCGCAGGGTGAGCAATATTGCGGTGCCGCCCAGGCCGAGAAGGATTTCGTCTTCATCAACATCGGGACCAACGTTGGTGCCGGGATTTTTCTTGGGGGAAGAATCCATCATGGTTCGCAATGGTCTGCCGGGGAAATCGCCTATCTCCGCCTGCCGTCGATTTCCCGCCGCCAGCCGACGATCCATCAATTCGGCGAGTTGGAGGCAGTACTGACGGGGCCGGGAATCCTGAAGAGCTGGCGCAATGAGGTCCGAGCCAAAGCCGCGCCGGGCGCCAGTAAGCGCGACCTCGACGCGGTTGGGGTGCTGAACCTGGCGCAGGCAGGGGATCCCCGCGCCGTCAGGATTGTTCGCAAGCGGTCAGCGGTTGTCGCGGACATCATTGTGAACCTGTCTCTCATCCTCAATCCCGGCCTCATTCTGCTGGGAGGAGAAATCGGCAGTCACCCGGTGCTGATCGAGTTCGTCCAGAAGCAGCTGGAGGGTGGAGAGTTTGCGGTCCCGAAGATCGCTTCCTGCTCGCCGAACCATCACGCCGTGCTTTGGGGCGGCATTTCCCTGGCACTCGAAGCGATTCCCTCAGTTCTGCTTCCGCAGCCGGTCATGTAAGTAAGGGACAAAGATCGATTGCGGGCCGCAGGACTTTGTTATACAACGTTAGAAACCAGGGTTGGCTGCTTTCCCCGGGGCCTGAGGCTTCATGAGCTTCGTCTGCGGAGAGTCCAGCTCATGAAGGCGGCCGATCCAGGGTGCGGGAGGAAGTCGATGCGAAAAGTCCTCACTTGTGTACTGCTGTCTCTGTCTGCTGCGAGCCTGTACGCCGATCCGCACCCGATTCTTCCTCTGGGCTCTCCCGCGCCCGGCTTCAACCTTCCCGGCGTGGACGGCAAGATGCATAAGCTCAGCGACTACGCTAGCAGCCCTGTCCTCGTCGTCGTCTTTACCTGCGATCACTGCCCTATCGCCCAGATGTACGAACAGCGCATTGAGCGGCTGTACGACAACTATCGCGGGCGAGGGGTCGCCGTCGTCGCCATTCAGGGCAACGATCCCGGTGCTCTCACCATCGATGAGCTGGACTCCTCCGACCTCAGCGACACCCTTGACGACATGAAGATCCGCTTCGCCTGGAAGCATCTGCACTATCCGTATCTCTACGACGGGGCCACTCAGTCTGTCACTCGAGCTTACGGTCCGCAGGCCACGCCGCACGTATTCATCTTCGACAAGGACCGTCGCCTGCGCTATGAAGGCCGCTTCGACAACAGCTACCGCATCGAGAAAGTAACCAGCCACGACGCGCTCAACGCAATTGATGCGCTGCTGGCGGGTAGACCCGTTCCCCTGGCCCACACGGCCGTCTTCGGTTGCTCCACCAAGTGGCAGGAAAAAGAGGCGCTCCGCGAAGCGGCTGAGCGAAAACTGAATACGCAGGCGGTCACAGTCGACCTGATCGATGCAGCCGGCCTTCGGAAGCTCCGCGCCAACGCTGGCGACAACTACACTCTGGTCAGCTTCTGGGCCACCTGGTGCGGTTCCTGCGTGGCCGAATTCTCCGACCTGCAGGACACCTTCCGCATGTACAGCGATCGCGGCTTCAACCTGGTCACCGTCTCCGTCAATATGCCCGATGAGAAGCCGGCCGTCCTGCAGTTCCTCGAGCGCAAACATGCCACCAGCCGTAATCTGCTCTTTGCCTCCGACGATGCAGCCACGCTCCAAAAGGCCTTCGATCCGAAGTGGGAGTCGGCTGTGCCTTATACGGTGCTGCTCGCTCCGGGTGGTAAGGTTCTGTACAGCACTACGGGCTCAGTCGATATTCTTCAGCTCCACCGGAAGATTCTGGCCGCGGTGCCCGCCGCATACATCGGGTTCCAGCAGTACTGGGCGGGAAACTAATCTCCAGGTACCGCAATTCCGGATCGGAGCCAGACCCCTGAACATCGTTCGAGCAGCATTGCGATGCAGCCTCGCCGCCCTCTGTTGCAGCGCTCCGCTCGCCTCCGGCGCCGTCGATCTGAACCTGATGCCCTGGCCGGCGCACCTGCAACAGGAGCCGGGCTTCCTGGCCCTCGACCATACTCCCCGATTTGAGCTGAGTGGCGGCGACGAGCGCGTCCGGCACGGGATCCGGCGATTTCTCCGGCACCTTTCCATGCGCACCGGAGTTCCGTTCGACCGCGATTTTGGCAGCGCGCCCGACGAACCGCCCTTCGTCATTCGCTGCGCCGGGCCCGGGTTGCGGGTTCAGTCGATGGTTGAGGACGAAAGCTACCATCTGGCGATTGACTCCGATCACGTGGAGCTGACCGCGGCCAACCCTCTCGGGATTCTGCACGGACTTGAGACCGTGCTGCAGCTGGTCCAGTCCGGTCCGGAGGGTTGGGAACTTCCCGAGGTCCGCATCGACGATCAGCCTCGTTTTGTCTGGCGCGGACTGATGATTGACGTGTCGCGGCACTTCATGCCGCTCGATGCGATCGAGCGCAACATCGATGGCATGGCTGCAGTGAAGCTCAACGTTCTCCATCTGCACCTGTCCGACGACGAAGGTTTCCGGGTGGAGAGCCGGCGCTGTCCGCGGCTCACAGCCCGAGCCTCGGATGGACTTTTCTACACGCAGAAGCAAATCCGCGAGCTGCTCGCGTACGCGCGCGACCGCGGCGTGCGCGTGGTACCGGAATTCGACGTGCCGGGTCACGCCGTAAGCTGGCTGGTTGCGTATCCCCGTCTGGCTTCCGGCCCCGCGCCGAAGGGCCTGGTGCGCTCGCAGCACGACGACCTTCGTCCTCCGCTGGATCCCACGCAGGAGGCAACCTATCGGCTGCTCAACACCGTGTTCGCCGAAATGGCCGGCCTCTTTCCCGATCGCTGCTTCCACATCGGCGGTGACGAAGTAGACGGCAAATACTGGGACCACGACGCCCGTGTGCAGGCCTGGATGCATGCCCACGGCATCCGTGACGATCATGCCCTCCAGGCATATTTCACGCGGCGCGTGGAGCGGATCGTCCGCAGCCACGGAAAACAGATGGAGGGGTGGGACGAGATCCTCGTTCCCGGGCTGGCAAAGGATTCGATCATCCAGTCCTGGCGCGGCTCGGATTCGCTGGCCCAGGCGGCGCGGATGGGCTACCGAGGCGTGCTCTCGGCAGGCTACTACCTCGATTTGCAATATCCCGCGTCGCAGCACTATGCGGTCGATCCTATGGCTGGTGAAAGCGCATCGCTGACCCCCTGGGAAAAATCGAACATCCTGGGCGGCGAAGCCGCGCAGTGGACCGAATACGTGACTCCGGAGAACCTCGACAACCGTTTGTGGCCGCGGCTCGGCGCTGTTGCCGAAAGGTTATGGTCGCCGGCTTCCGTGACCGACGTCGATTCCATGTATCGCCGTTTGGCGGTGCTCAGCCGGAATCTCGAGTGGCTTGGCCTGCAGCATCGCTCCGGCAGCCAACGCATGCTGGGCCGCATTGCAGGCGACGATATGCCGCTCGAGTTGCTGGAAACTCTCGCTGACGCCGTGGAACCGGTAAAGGAATATGACCGCGAAAAGACCCAGGTCTATGATGTGGAGGCTCCGCTGAATAAGCTCGTCGATGCGGTTCCACCGGAGAGCGATCCGGCGCGGCTGATCCGCGCCGAGGCGCAGCGTGCAGTGCATGATCCCTCTGCACGATCTGATTTGCGGCAGTGGTTCCTCCGTTGGCGCGACAACGATGCACGGATCGAGCCCTATCTTGGCACTTCGGCGCTGCGACGCCCTCTGATTCCGCTGTCGCAGAATCTTTCCGCACTGGGCGCACTGGGTCTGGCCGCGCTGGACAGCCTCGAATCCGCGCATCCTCTGACTGCAGAACAGCGCGAAGAACAACTTGCCCGGCTGGATGAGATTGCCGCGCCTCATGCCGAACTGTTCCTCGTGGTTGTGCCGGCTGTGCGCGTGCTGCTTGAGGCCGAACCTTCCCCGCCCCAGGAAAGTGGATCAGCCCATACCGGCGGTCTGCAAGCTTTCCCGCCTTGCGCCTCACTGAACGGGCGGCTCATCGGCAGCCCAGAAGATTGAGTTCCGGAAAATCGTCGTGAAGGCGGGGTTCTGGAAAAGGTCGGGGTGATGTCCCATGAAGATATAAATGTTTCTTGCCTTGTAATGCGGATTGGTCCAGATTACGGGATGATCGCCCATCTTGATCTTCGAGTCGGGCTTGTAGCTGTTCTCATCCACGCTGGCCAGCACGTGAACATTGGGCCGCGGCGATTTGTCCCACGTGTACCATTCTTCGTGCTGCACCAAAAAAGGACTGGTGACGCCTTTCATGGCAGGATGAGTCGGATCTTCGACGGTTACCGTCCCGTCGGCAAAAGTTGCGATGTAATTGGTGAACCGGATGCCCCCCATAAACTTCGAAAAACATGGCCACATCGGGAATCCGTCGAATTCACCCAGCAGTGTGGCGTGGTGAAAGCCGATCCACCCGCCGCGTCCCTCTTCGATGTACTTCACAAAGGCAGCCATGGCCGTCGGCGTCCAGTTATAGGGCGGATAGTTCAGTTCGATGAAAAGCTGGTAGTGAGAGAGAAAATCGTCGTCGATCTTGTCAGTGTTCTGAATGTAGTCGACGGCGAAATGTTGTTCCAGCGCCAGTTGGTTCAGCCACACCTTCGCCGCTTCGACAAACGGCGCATGGATGCCGCCCGGCTCCGCGATGGCCACGACTCTGAACCTGGGAACCCAGCTCCTCGGAGTCGCAACCTGGGAACTGGCTGCGGCACCCAGCAGGAAGACCAGCATCCCCAGTCCTAGTGCGCCGCGCAGGGATGCGATACGGAAACGCCGCTGCATAGTTTCTCCGTCCTGCGCTCTTGAAAAGAGCGCTTTTAGAATTCTCGGCCGGCTATTGTGCCCGGGGCGGTGTCATTTCCAGCGCCCAGATTGCCATAGGGCGCATGTACATGCCGGCGCGGAAATTCCCTGTGATGTCCCAGGCTTCGGGAGTACGAAACCAGTAGCCTTTGCTCTCATAAATTACATGGTAGAGTCCCCAGGTGGTTTTCCAGGCCTCCGCCCGCATGCCTTCGCTCATCAGCAGCCCGGCATAGCCCAGCGTCGTACCTATCCAAACTTCTTTCGCTTCTGCATTGGTCAGAATCTGGCCAGCGGGGCTCATGCCGTTGACCGCGCCCATCTGTCCGCCGCCGAACTTCATCACATTGAAGTCGTATATCTTTTTCAGTGCAGAATGCTGCATGGAGTGCGGCACGATGTCGCCGAGCCCGGTGAGGTTGGCATACCATTGCCCCGCCAGTTGGTCGGTCTGGATAGCATCTCCTGATTCGCTTGTGTCGTAGCGAAAATACTCGCCGTTCCACAGCTGGGCAATGTACGTCTTCTGTCCTTTCAGAAAGAGTGCGTGATACTCGGCGGCGGCCGGCGCATCGCCCACCACGCGCGCTGTTTCTTCGGCAGCCCGAAGTGCGGCCAGCCACAGCCCGCCCGAATAGGCGCTCACTCCGCGCACCACCCAGTCGTCGTACGTCTGATCGGGATAGCCGCTGTTCTCCGGAACGCCGCCTCCATGGTCAAACTGGCGGAGATATTCAATCGCGTCCTTCATGGCTGGCCAGGTCTCGCGAAGAAAGGCCACGTCCTTCCGCCCGGTGAGCACGTAATCGCGATAAACCATCAGGACGAATTTCGAGTTGAGATCCTTCCAGTCGTTCGTGTCCTGCCAGCCGGGCTCGTTCACTGCGAAGAACGGGTCGCCCTCCGGCACGCCCAGATCATGCGGCACCGCGCCGATCTTCTTGCGCTTGTGGGTGACGGGCTGGCCGGTCTGCTGCGTCTTCCATACCCACAGGCCCTGCTCCGGCCACTCCTTCGGCACGGTGACCGCGAACTCCCTCAGCACCTGCTTGTCGATCTGCGGCCAGAATTTCACCAGAGGAAGAGATCCGTAGAAACGGACATCGAGGGTACCGTAATACGCATAGTCGAAGCACTCGAGCAGCGCGAAAGTGGCGGGCTTTTTGGGGTCGGAGCCCACCGGACGGCCCCAGAAAGTTCCACCGTCGGTGATCGCGTACAGTTCGTTGAAGAGCATGCCCCGGTACCAGAGCGGCATCCTCGTATCCTCTATATAAGGAGCCTGCCAGCGCTCAATGGCATCGCTCCACTGCGCGCCGTGCAGCAGCCCGTCGCGCGCGATCGCCCAGGCGTTCTCGCCGGAGGTCCCGTAGAAATCCGTGTACCGGCGGTACCACTTTCTCCCTTCACCGAACTGCACAACCGGGAAATCCCAGGCAAGCACCATGGGAATGACTTTTCGCTCGCCCGGGCGCAGCGTAAAGCGCACGGCAATTGCGCCGCCCAGCTTCTCCTTGTCGCTCACCCATGACTTCGCGTCGTTCGCCAGCCGGCCGTTTTTGGAAAAGGGCAACCACACCGCTTTGCCGTCTCCGGAGGCCAGCCAGGTGGTCTGATAGGTGACCTCCACGCCAGGGCTATCGAGCGCCGCGATCGCAAACTGACCATCCCACTCATTAGGAGCCGTGCCGCCACGTTTCCGCGCGAACACAATGCCCTTCATGGTACCCAAGCCCGGGATCGTCTCGCTTCGGTAATCGTTATAGTTTCCCTGGTTGGGCGTCCCCGCGAATTCGCGCGTGAATGTCCTGAACCATCCCACCATATTGGTCCATGACAGAAGTACGGAGACCGTCACGGTCTTGTTCGTCGGATTCTCCGCATCCCAGCGATACACCGCGACGGGGTAGCTGGATTCGCGGTAGTTTTCAGGAAGCACCGGGGAAAGCTGCTCCAGCACCACGTGGGCCGGGAACCGCTGCCAGCGGTAGTCGAACCACGCTCTGGGAAACAAAGCATAGTAGTCGCCCGCACCCACCGGGTAATTCCACTGCCATGCGGACAGCTCATCACCGGACGGCCGCCCGTTCATCAGTACCTGCGCAACGCCTCCGGCGTCTCCCTCCGACTCCTGGAACATCGCGAACTGATTGGCATAGACCGGCTCATACTTATGAGCCGCCGCTTTGATGTGCCAACGCGCGAAGTCCCCGCGGTAACTGCGGGAGAAGGTCCCGGCCCCCAGGCCACCCACCGGAACGCCCTGCCAGTAGCCGTCATCGATGTCTCCCGGGTTTCGCGTCACTCCGGGATTCTGCAGGGGAAGTCCGAGAGGACGTTTCCACGCAGCCTCCGGAATACCCTGTTGACCCCGAGCCGCGCACCCAACAGTGAGACAGAACGCCAGAATCAGAATCGATGTGCGCTTCGAGGACCGCCACTGCTTCACTGATGCACCCCCACCCCTCGTCCAAGCCACAGAAGGGCGTCCTCGAAGAACAGATTCTGTGTCGCGCTGCTCAGGATCTTGTCGCCGTGCCCCATGTTCGTATAAATCATCCTGTACTTCGTATTGGTCCAGGTTACGGGGATGTCACCGCCGCCCAGCGTGTCCTTGAACCCCAGCGGATAATTCGACGTGGCCAGCGTCATTAAGACCTTAATGTGCAGATTGCTGCGCGGGTCAGGCGTCCAGCTATACCACTCGTTGTCCGGAGACACAAAGCTTGCCGGCAGCCCCTTTACCGCCGGATGCTGCGGATCGTCGATGGTGAGCGTGGCCGGCAGCGGAGGCCAGCTGTTGCCGGTAAACACCGTTCCCAGAAAATCGGCGAACCATGGCCACGTCGCGCGGCTGTCCATCCACCCGGCAATGTGAAAGCCCATCCATCCTCCACCGTGTTCCATGTAATCCGCGAACGCAGCGCGCTGCGCCGCCGTCGAAGGTGCATCGTCGAGCCACAGCACCACCTGGTAGTTCTTCAGACTCGCCGGATTCATCTCGTCCCAGTTCGTCGTGGCCTCGAACGTGAAATGGTCGCGAACCGCCATCGCCTGGAAAAAAGGAATCGCCTGCAGCGCGAAATCCACGTGATCCTGCTCCACATGCGTCGAGTAAAAGGCAAGAACGCGAAACGGCTTTGCGTGGGTAACCCCCACCAAACCGAAAATGAGAAAACAAACAAGACGCACGTTCCGAA
>JBAUZR010000709.1:0-8141 GCA_049585375.1 Acidobacteriaceae bacterium | reverse complement strand
GATCTATTCCAAAGATGACGGTAATCTGCTGGTTTCCATCCGGCACCAGAACTGGATTGTCAAAGTCGATTATGAGGATGGGGCGGGAAGCGGCAACATTCTCTGGCATTTGGGTGAAGGCGGCGATTTCAAGCTGGTGGGCGGGACGGATCCGACCGACTGGAGCTATGCCCAGCACGGAATCAACTTTGCTTCCGGATACACATCCGGGGTCTTCCCGCTTGCCGTCATGGATAACGGAGACGATCGGATGTATCCGGGAAATACCACTGCCGCCACCTGCGGCGTTAATGGGGCGCCCACCTGCTACACGACCGTGCCGATTTACAACCTTGATGAGGGTAAGATGACGGCCACCCTGATTTTCCATCAGATTATCCCAACCAGTCTTTACAACTCATGGGGTGGCAATACTGACGTGCTGGCCAATGGTGACGTGGAATACGACCTTTGCGGCGTGAATAACAGCGGGTCGGACGTATTCGAAGTGACCAATCAGCCGGACCCGCAGACCGTCTGGACCCTGACAATGTCGGGAAACAATTTCTATCGGGCCTATCGCATGCCGAGCCTCTATCCCGGCGTCCAGTGGTGATTCGGAGGCATGGCAGACTCGACAGGAGGGGCAGCCCGCAGTTGAAGGGCGCGCCTGACCGCACACGTTCCCAACGGCAACCGCAGATCCTTCCATTTCGCGATGCGAACCGTCAGGATAACAGCGCAGGGGAGTTCGAGCGTTACCGCGCGTGAGCGCTCCACTGTTGGATCGGCCGGAGCGGCTTCAGTTAGGTTTCCATTCCGTTGTACCGTTTTCAGGCTCTCGGTACTTTGCAGATTCGTGCACGGGTCTGCGACCACGGACGAGGCCGGCGGTGAGGAAAACTCCCCCGAGGACAAGGTGAAAGATGTGATCCCCGAGATCCAGATGCATTGGTCCAAAATGCCAGGCCATGTGGGCGGCAGAGTTGCCCAGCGCCAGCCCAAGAAGTCCGAGCGACAAATAAAATACGCCTGAACCGACGCAGAAGAGCCTGGCGCTTTTTGTGGCCGCGAAACTCGCGGCGATGGCGAGGATGCCCCAGGTGAGATGCATGAGGTTGTGATAGAAGTCGACGCGGCCGCGGGTGGCGATGACCACCACGCCCATGAGAACGAAGAGGCTTCCGAAGACGCGCAGCACGGCCTTCACGCCGGCGGTCCGGTTCTGCCGCCGGCTGAAGTTCTGGACTGTAGCGACGATGCCTGCGACATCCGTCAGGGCGAGCGCAGTGATCTGCAGGAGCGTGCCAAGGAAAATGCCGGAGGCGAATCCTCCAAGGCTCGCAGGGTGGCTGAGTCGCTGCATCTCCGGGGACAGGCGAGAGAACCAGCCTGCCGTGACAAGGAGAGAGAGAAGTGCGCCGATGAGGGGGGTCCACCACCATCTGGTGCCAAAAGCAACCACGGCAGCGACAACGACGAAGAAAATCGGGCCAGGGGGAAAGGTGCGATAGGCCGGATCGCGGGAGAGCCACTGGATCCAAATGGCCAGTGCCGACGCGAGCAGGCCGGCTGTCGTCAGTTTTGAAGCCAGCGGCGCCGCTGCGAGTTCCCGCCGTAAGAGAAAACGATTTTCATTCATCGCTGCTCCTCCATGAGCCGATTAGCGATTACACGGTTCATGGGCGCGAGGTGCGATAAAGATTTGTAAAGATGCGTAAACACAGAAAGCGGACTCTTCCCTGGATCTGGCTGCTGCATGGGTTTGGCGAATTGCTGCGGTTCGCTATTCGCGATCCGGAACTCGTCGATGAAGTGGGGAAGGGGTGGGCTCTCACCGCAAGAGCTGTTACCAGGATGGGGGGATGCCCATTTTCTGGACGATGGCGCGGTAGCGGGGTTCGGCGTGGAGGAAGTCGAAGGCGGAGTCGGTCTGGATGTACAGGGTGTCGACCTGGTGCTGGCGATAACTCTCCTCGAGGAGATCCAGGGTCTTTTCCTTGTCGCCTAACTGGGCATAGTAGACGGCCAGCTCGCCCGGAGAGACGTAGCTGGTTTTTGCCTGCATGAGGCGACGGTCGAGCTGCCAGTGGATGAACCCGCGAGTGCCGCCCTGTTCCCAGGCGCGCCGGAGATTTACCGCGGACTGCGGATCACCGAAAGCTTCATGCCATTTCGCCCAGGTGTCCACGGCATCGCGGTAATTCCCCATGCGGCGCTGGGTGTCGAAGAGATTGAACAGCAGGTCGAGGTTGTTGGGATCGGCCTCGAGGCGCAGGCGTGTTTCTGCCAGCGAGGCATCGTACTGCCGGGCTGCCGGATAGAGCGAGGCGAGCGCATAGGGGCGTTCGAAGGGGTCCACTTCCATCGCTTTCTTCTCGGTGGCGATGGCTTCGTCAAAGCGATTGAGAGCCTCGAGCATACAAGCGCGAACGTAGACATATTCCGTGGATCGCGGGTCCATGCTGATGGCCTGAAGGAATTCGCGGTCGGCATTGGCGAAGTCCCAGCGGACGAGGAAGAATGCGGCGCCCATGACCCAGTGGGCATCGGCCAAATCGGGGTCAAGCTGCATGGCACGCTGGGCGGTGTCCCACTGCAGTTGCAGGCTGGTGCGGGGATCGAGGACGTGGCCGGCGGTGCCCTCGCCGTAATAGGCGGAGAGCCAGGCCCAGGCATCGGCGTAATCCGGCTGGATCTGGGTGGCCTTCCGAAAATATTCGCCGGACTCGATCATGCGATCAGTGAACCAGAGGTAGCGGCCGCGGAGGAAGGCGTCGTGGGCGGCGGGATCGACATAGCGGAGGGCGGAGATGGACGGCGCGAGGCTGTGGAGGCGAGTGGCGATGGCGCGGGCGGCATCGTTGGGGAGGGCGACGTCGTCGGCGTCGCGATCGTAGCTCTCAGCCCAGAGGTGGGAGTCGGTGCTGGCCTGGATGAGTTGCAGGGTCATGTGGATCTGCCGGCCGGAGCGGGCGACGGAGCCCTCGACAATACCGTCGACGTTGAGGGCACGCGCGATTTCCGGCAGTGGGCGGTGGGCGCGCTTGTATTGCATGACGGAGGTGCGGGAGACGATGCGGAGAGTGGAGTCTTTGGCGAGCATGGTGGTGAGCTCGTCGGTCATGCCGTCGGCGAAGTATTCCTGATTGGGATCGCCGGAGAGATTGTCGAGGGGGATTACGGCCAGAGAGTGGATGGGCGCTGCTGTGTGGCGCATCCAGGAACGCGCCGCGAAGGCGATGGCTGTGGCGGCGAGCAGGAGGGCGGCGGCGATCCAGACAGCGGGGTGGGTGGCGGAGCGCGGGTGTGGGGATGGCGGGAGGGGCGTCGGAGCAGAGTGGGAACCGTTTGCGGTGGACAGGGGCTCAGAGGTGAGGAGCAGCGCGGGCTGGGCGGCGTCGAGCACGGTAATGGGGGCGGCGAGGCGGTAGCCTTTGCCGGTGACGGTCTGGATGTAGCGGGGCTGGTCGGGGTCGTCGCGGAGAGCGTAGCGGATTTTGCGGATGGCGGTGTTGATGCCGTGTTCGGTGTCGACGAAGACTTCGCGGTCCCAGAGGCGCTCGGCGATTTCAGCGCGGGAGACGAGCTGGCCGTTGCGCTCGGCGAGCAGGATGAGGAGCTCGAGGGGCTTGCGTTCGACGGACAGGGGGTGGCCGAGGCGGCTGAGTTCGAAGCGGCCGGCGTCGAGGGTGAAGTCGCCGAATTGGTAGACGACCCCCATCATGGGCCAGCAGTATACCCCGGGGGTTGGGGGGAATCAGCAACGTTTTGTGAGGACTGGAGTTGGCGCTTCACCCAAACTTCACCTCAGTCTTTACCCCGGGTGTCTTGCCGTTGGGGAGGGGATCGCGGTTTGCTGAGGGTCCAGCCGGAAACCCCGGCAGAGGAGAATCCCCATGAGAATGCAATTCCGCAAGTTTGCGCCCGGCTTCGGTGCGCTGGTTGTCACGCTGGCTCTGGCGCCTGGTTCGTGGGCGCAGTGCGGCGGGCTCACGGTTCCGCAGGTGCACCCGAGCGCCGGTATGGGCCTGACGGCGACGCCGCATCTGCTGCGCGCCGGGGTGGAGACGGTCGGCGAAGATGACGATCACGGGTCCGGGATCGTCGGCTTCTGGCATGTGAAATTTGTGGTGGGATCGGGCTCGAGCGCGCAGACGATTGACGCCGGCTACTCGCAGTGGCATTCCGACGGCACGGAGATCATGAACTCGGGCGGCCGGGCGCCGGTGACGACGTCGTTTTGTCTCGGCGTGTGGAAGCAGGTGGGGTATCGGCAGTACAAGCTGAACCACTTTGCGGCCTCGTGGGATCCGACACCGGCGACGAATGCTCCCAACGGGACGCTGATGGGACCGGCGCAGATCCAGGAGGACGTAACCCTGGCTCCGGATGGCAATCACTTCAGCGGAACGTTCACCATCGACCAGTACCTGGAGAACGGCAACCTGGTGGCGCATGTCGCGGGGAATATCACCGGGACGCGGATCACGGTGGGCACGCCGGAAAGCAGCATCTTCTAAGCCTCTGCAGAAACCTCCCAACTCTGGCCCTGATCCATCGAAAACGGACGGGGCCAGAGATTTTTGTGTTGAGAGAGGCAGCTCAGAGAGCGGGATCGGCGGAGGGCTGGATGGAGGCGAGGGCTGGCAGCGGATCGGCGAGGGTGTCCTGGGCGGATTGCTCGCGGAAGACTTCGCCGGCGAGAAGGATGGCGGGGGCTGGGCCGGGGATGAGGCTGGGCAGGTCGGCGAGGGTGGTGCGCTGGATCTGCTGTTCGGGCTGGCCGGCACGGGAGACGATGACGCAGGGGAGCGCGGGCGGGGCGCCTTCGGCACGGAGGCAGGCGGCGACGGGGGCGAGGTCGCGACCGGGCATATAGATGACGCGGGTGGGGGCGTGAACGGGGGCCTCCGGCGAGTCGGCTGCATGGTGACCGGTGGAAAGGACGACGCGGGACGCAGTGTGACGATCGGTGAGCGAGGTGCGGAGGGCAGCAGCGGCGGCGAAGGCGGCGGAGATGCCGGGGACGATCTCGAACTCGATGCCCGCTGCGGTTAGGGCACAGATCTCTTCGCCGGCGCGTCCGAAGAGTAGCGGATCGCCGGACTGGAGGCGAACGACGGAGAGGCCGCGCCGGGCGAGATCGATGAGCATGCCATGGATTTGCTCCTGGGTGATGCTTTTGCGGCCGCAGCGTTTGCCCACGTTGATGAGGAGGGCCTCGCGACGGGCGAGGTCGAGGACGGCGGGCGGCACGAGGTCGTCGTGGAGGACGACGTCAGCGGTGGCGAGGAGGCGGGCAGCGCGGAGGGTGAGGAGGTCGGGGTCGCCGGGGCCGGCGCCGACGAGCCAGATTTTACCTCCGCCGGCCGCGGGGCGGACTCCCTGGTTGTAAGTGGAGTGGCTTGTCGGGACAGGAACCGGGAGGGTCATGCGGGGACCTCGTTGCGGAGTTTTTCGATCTGCTGCTCGGCGAACTGGCGCGCGGGGCAGGCAGCCTCGTCACAAAGCTGACGATGAGCGAGCTGATGGAGAAGCTGCGTGCGCGCGGGCGTGGCTGGGGCGTTGGCACGGATCTCGCGCCGGAGCGCGCCGAGGTGCTGGAGCCAGGGCCCGAGGTCAGAGGGAAGCTGCTCGTCGATCTCGCGGCGCAGGCGCTGGGCGAGAGCGGGGCTTTCGCCGGCGGTGGAGATGGCGATCTGGAGGTCACCGCGGGCGACGGTGGATCCGAAATAAAAATCGCAGTTGGGTGGGTCGTCGACGGCGTTGCAGAGAACGTTGCGGCGGAGGGCTTCTTCGTAGACCGCGTGGTTGACCGTGGAATCATTCGTGGCGGCAATGACGAGGAAGGCGCCATCGAGGTCGGTGGGCGCGAAGAGGCGTTGGCGCCAGACGAGCTTGCCTTGCTGAGCGAGCGAATGGATCGGCTCGACGGCTGCGGGCGCGATGACGGTGAGCTGTGCGCCGGTAGGGAGCAGGCTATCGATTTTGGCGAGCGCGACGGTGCCGGCGCCGATGACGACAACGGGGCGGCGATCGAGGCGGAGGAAGATGGGGAGGAGGGTCATCCGGCCACTCCTGCCGGGACGTGACCGGATGGCTGATCGCGTTCGACGGGGGCGAGGTCTTCGCCGGCGAGGGCGGAGCGCAGGGATTCGTCGGTGTGGCGGGCGAAGTATGCGCGGAGATTTTCTCCGGGAGCGCGCTCAACGAGGTAGCGGCGCAGGAGGCGCTCGATGGCGTCAGGCACGAGCGGCGCGGGGGTGCGGAAGCCGACGGGGCGCGCGGTTGCCGCGTGGAGGCCGACGGAGCCGCCGAGGCAGAAGTAGTACGCGTCGGTAAGCTGGCCTTCGTGCTTGATCTTCTTGCCTTCGAGGCCGATGTCCGCGATCCAGTGCTGACCGCAGCTGTTGGGGCAGCCGGTGACGTGGAGGCGGAGCTGCTGATCGAACTGGGGGAGGCGCTCCTCGAGCTCATCGACGAGCCAGCGCAGGAAGCCTTTGGTTTCGGTGATAGCGAGCTTGCAGAATTCAGTACCGGTGCAGGCGATGCCGCCGCGCCAGAATTGCGAGCCGTCGACGTGCAGGCCGATTTCGCCGAGCGCCTGGGTGAGAGCCGGAGCCTGGGCGGTGGGGACGTCGAGGAAGAGGAGGTTCTGCATGACGGTGGCGCGCAGGCTGCCGCTGCCGTAAAGCTCGGCGAGGTCGACGGCGGCGGCAAGCTGCTCGCCGGAGAGGCGTCCGCGGAGGACGGAGGCACCGACGTAGGAGAGGCCGGGCTGCCGTTGCCGGTGGATGCCGACGTGGTCGCGGAGGACATCGTCGGGGACGGATTCGTCGGGAGCCGGGTCGAACTTGACTCCGAGACGGGATTCGATTTCGGAGAGGAAGCGGTCGGCGGTCCAGCCTTCTTTGAGGAAGAGGTATTTCATGCGGGCGCGATCGCGGCTTTCGCGGAGGCCCTGCTGGTCGCGGAAGATTTGTGCGATGGTACGGACGACGGCGAGCGCCTGATCCTGAGGGATGAAGGCGTTGAGGCGAACGGCAAGGTGCGGCTCGGTGGAGAGGCCTCCGCCGACGCGGACGGAGTAGCCGATTTCGCTGTCAGGTTCGGGGCCCCGGCGCACGGCGGTCAGGCCGATGTCGTTGATCTCCGGGTAGGCGCACCAGACGGGGCAGCCGGAGATGGAGATCTTGAATTTGCGGGGCAGGTTGTAGAAGTCGGAATTGCCATTGAGTTCGTCGGCGACGGCGAGAGCGAGAGGTGAGGCGTCGAGGAGCTCATCGTGGGCGATGCCGGCCAGCGGGCATCCGGTGACGTTGCGGACGACGTCGCCGCAGGCGCCGCGCGGGGAGAGGCCGATGGCATCAAGCTGGCGGATGACTTCGGGGAGCGACTCGACGGTGAGCCAGTGGAGCTGGATATTCTGGCGGACGGTGATGTCGACGAGATTGCGCGCGTGCTGCTGCGCGATGCCGGCGATGATGCGCGCCTGATGGGCGTTGAGGATGCCGTTGGGGATGCCGATGCGGAGCATGAAGTACTCGGTGGCGCGGCCTTCACCGCCTTTACCGCCGGTGACGCCGAGGCCGTCGCCCTGGGTATAAATGCCCCACCACTTGAAGTAGAGGTTCCAGTCTTCGGGGATGCTGGCACGGCCGTCGCGGGCGAAGGCGCGGATTTCGTCGAGCGCCTCCCAGGGATTTTTCTCGCGCTTGAGGCGTTCGACTTTTTGAGCTTTCGTCTCTTTGGGGACGGCGATGGCGGTCATACAAACCTCATTCAGGGGATGAAGGAAAATGAAAAGCCCGCGTCAGCAAAGGCTGAAGCGCGGGCTTATGGATGGAAAGAACTGAAGAGCTCAGTTACCCACAAGTCCGGCGCAGCGCACAACAACAGGCGCAACAAAGGCCGGACATGGGAGACATCCTCATGCTTCAACTATAGAAACGATGACATCGGGCGTCAAATCACGCCTGCATAGAAGATGTGCGCAGGAGGTGCGGGGATTCACCAAGTCGGAGTGGCGGAGGCGATGGCGGAGGCTCCCGGTGCTGGAATTGGAGCTTCTTAACAGAATTGAAATATTTTGTAATGGAAGCGCGGGCCGCTGGGTCTTATTTCGCTTCTCAGCGGCTTTGCGGCGCGTTATCCTGCAG
>JBAUZR010000708.1:0-2808 GCA_049585375.1 Acidobacteriaceae bacterium | reverse complement strand
GCGTGACACTGCGCCCAAAACAACCCCGGTGACTCCGGCAGCAACGGCTTCCACGCTCGCGCCCGAGGCCATTACGCAGATCAGCCGAGCGCTGGCCGTTTCCATTGGGCCGATTGCGGATGTGCTGGTCCGGCGGACTGCGCAGCGAACGAAAACCGTGGCTGAGCTGTGCGAGACGGTGGCCCTTGAGATTCCGACCGATGCGGACCGGGCAAGATTCCTGAAGACCTGCCGAAGCGCGGGACTGAACTGAAGGCCGCGACCGCATCTTCATCTTCGCCGTGGTTCGCCCCGCAACATTCGCGTTGACCGCGAGAGCGGCCCGGTGACAAGATGGCTGGCACGCAACAAAGACAAGTTACGCAGGACCAGGGGATTGGAGCGAAGGTTCGGCTATGGGTGTGAATCAGCTCACCTACGGCGGAAAAGGTCTTGCCCTCACAGAGCAGTTTGAGGGGTGCCGGCTGACCGCCTACCAGGACCAGACGGGTGTGTGGACGATCGGCTACGGCCATACCGGCCCTGACGTGCGCGCCGGGCTGACGATCACCCTGGAAGAGGCGGAGGCTTTGCTGGCAAAGGACGTGAGCAGTGCGGCGGCGTTCGTCAACAGAATCGTCATGGTGGAGGTGACCCAGCAGGAGTTCGACGCTCTGGTCGATTTCGTCTTCAATCTCGGAGTCGGAACATTCGAGCGTTCGACGCTGTTGCGTCTTTTGAATGCAGGGGAGTTTGCCGCCGCGGCAGCGCAATTTGCTCTGTGGGATCGGGCAGGCGGGGCGGTTGTCGCAGGACTGCTGCGCCGTCGTCAGGCGGAGACGGCGCTGTTTACCGAGGGGCAGGCAGGCACCGAGAGCGCGTGAAGTCGCGCGTTCAGGGAAAGAGTGGGCACGACCGCAAGGAGACCCTGGAATGGGCGATACAACGGAATCCCTGGTGGGCAACGATCCGATTTTTGCAAGGCTGGAAGATCAGATCGCCTGGTACGACCGCAAGAGCCTGAGCGCGCAGCATGTATTCAAGCGCATCAAGATTATCGAGATTCTTTCGGCGGCGATGATCCCGTTTCTCGCCGCGGTGCCTTTTAAGGACGACAAGCTGGTGACGGCGGGGCTGGGCGTGCTGATCACGATTCTGGAGGGCATTCTGCACCTGAACCAGTATCAGCAGCTGTGGAACACGTACCGGTCGACCTGCGAATCGCTGAAGCACGAGAAGTACACCTATCTGGGCCATGCCGGACCCTACGCCGGGGCAGCCGATCCGCATGCGCTGCTGGCGGAGCGTGTTGAATCGCTGGTTTCGCAGGAACACGCGCAATGGACCTCGTTCCAGCAGCAGTCGGGGAAGGCTTCGGCGACCAATGAAATGTAAGTTGGGCCGGCTGCGGATTCCCCTGCGTTCGGCGGTGCTGTCAGCCGTGCTTCTGGGCGGCTGCAAGACGTCAGACGATGCGACTGCGGCGGCCAGCCAGATGGCGACGACCTCGCAGCAACTGTCCAGCTACTACAAGGCGCTCCAGACGACGTTTGAGCAGACCGATGAGCTCTACCAGCTGAATGAGCAGCTGTATTCCAAGCCGTACACGCAGGAGAATCAGCAATTGCTGAAAAGCAACGAAGCGGAGCTGGCCAAACGGGCGCAGCTCGCAGCCGACTTGTCTTCCCTGTCGGAAAGCTTCGGGGCGCTGAGTGGATCGACGGTGCCCTCGAGTGCCGCGTCGGACGCGTCGCAGGTGGAGGCGGACGTTGAAAAACTCGCATCACTGAAGGCTTCATCAACAGAGCAGGGGGCGCTCAAGCTGGCCGTGCAGCAACTGGCGACCGCTATCCAGGAACACAAGGAGCGGGAGGCGGCGAAGGCGATGGAAGGCGCGGCGCAATCGCTGAGCGATCTGTTTGCGAAAGAGGAAGACGTCTGGAATTCGACGGAACAGGTCTACGCGCAGATCGCCGCCAACCTGGCGACGAGCCTGGTGGATGCCAACGTGACGGATAACAGCGCGGTGCTCGATGTGGCGCTGACGCCGTTCGGCCTGGTGCGCAACGCCTCCGTGGGCGACATGGACGAGAAGCTGGCGCCGGTGGCGAAGCAGCAGATTGCGACGAAGAAGACCGCGATGGACGCGGCGTACCAGAGCGCGACCGATGGCATGGCGAAGGCGCTGGCGCAAATGGCGCAGCGGATTCAGACCGTTGCCGGCGGGAAGCCGATGACAGAACGGCGCGCGCCGCTCTCGCTCGCGACGGTGCAGCAGTGGGTGACGCAGGTGAACAGCGTTGCCAACACGCTGGCGCCGGCGTCGGGCGCCGCCGCGAGCACAACGAAGTCCAGCACCGCAGGCACGACGAAATCCGGCACTGCGAAGGAGAAATAACCATGGCCAATGCTCTTGCCGGTGTGCAGGCGACGTTTCTCAGTCTCGATGGCCAATACAATCTGCTGCTGGCGGCGTGCCGCACCCAGGCAGATCGCGATGCGCTGAGCGCGCGCTATGCGGCTGCGGAGACTGCCTATGATCAGTGCGTCGGCCAGATTCTGGAAGATGACGATGCCGCGGTGGCCGCGCTGTGCTCGCAACTGACGACGATCAACAAACAGGTGAGCGCACTGACCACCCAGATGGGCGACATGGGCAAGGTGCTGACCTTGCTGGACCAGGCTCTGAAGCTGGGCCAGCAGGTCATGGGCTGCCTTGCGTAACCATCCCGATTACTTCTCCGGCTCCTCGTAGCAGGAGCGGCCGGGACCGCAGCGCGCCAGATGCACGTAGTGCTCGTCAGGACCGGCGGGGCTCATGGTGCGCAG
>JBAUZR010000707.1:0-5643 GCA_049585375.1 Acidobacteriaceae bacterium | reverse complement strand
CTGCACATCGGAATAGGCAGTCCAGACTTCATTGGCAATCTGGTCGCGGAGTGAATCGGTCGCAGACTGGGCGGCCTTCTTGTCGGCTTCGGCCTGAGCGATACGGTATTCGCGCCGCGCACCGTCGAAGAGGGTCCATGTGAGGTTTAGCTGGGCGGTCCAGACTTCGCCCTCGGCATAATGTCCGGGGAGAAGATCCTGCTGGCCGTAAGCCCGCGCGAGTCCCCCGTCTCCTTCGAAGCTGAGGGAAGGAAACCAGGCCGATTTTGCCTGCCTGATCGACGCATCGGCGGCCCGCAAACGTGCCAGTTGCTGCAGGAGGTCGGGACGGTCGCTGAAAGCACGCTCAATTTCCTGATCGACGGAATCGGCAATCGCGGCAGGAAGGCGGAGCTGGTCAATGCTCTGAACCTTAAAGATCGTGCCGGGCGAGAACCCCTCGTCCGTAGCGAGGTCGCCACGCGCGATGTCGACCGCCCCTTCAGCGGCCTGCAAATCATAGTCAGCCTGTGCACGCGCCGCGGCTGCTTCAAGCTCATCGGGTTTGGTGGCGAGACCATGCTCGAGCCGCGCACTGGCATCCTCTTCGACCGTCTTCGCGTTTTCGAGGCTGACTTCTGCCGCTTCGCGCTGGCCTTCGGCGTTGAGAAGGCGGTAATAGGCGGAAGCGACCTGATCGATGATGCGGCGATGAGTGTCGTTGAAGGCAAAGTCGGAAGCCAGCAACTCCGCCTTCGCCGCGTCGATCTCCCCGCTGCGGCCGCCCACGTCAAATACAAGGTATTCGACATGGAGAACAGGTTCGAAGATCCCAAGGGTCTGACGGTGAAAGTACTCGCCGATGAGTGTGGCCTCCCTGATCGAAGCTGCGAGGGCGACGGCGGACAAGGTGGGATAGAGGGCGCCGCGCGCGATGCCCAGAGCTGCGGCTCGGGACCTGGCCTGCTCCCAGGCAACGCGGGTGTCGGGATTATGCTGCTCGGCAAGATCGATCAACTCGGCGAGGCTATAGGTCTTGTTGGGATCGGGGTTTCCGGATTCCGCCGGCGCGGCTGGACGTTCGCCTTCCAGGGCCTGAACATCCCGGGGAGGCCAGATGGTTCCGGGCGCATGCGGAGCGTTCTGCGCGACAAGGCAGGAAGCTGCGCCAGCGGCGAGGAATGCAACTACCAGAATCCAGACCCTTGATGTCACGGCCCCACAAAGGTGAATGTTCATAGATCGACGGCCTACGACGTTCTATAACGATAGCGATTGATTCCCAGCTTCCGGTCCTGGATTCGAGGGGTTGCCGTGGCAATCCCAGTTTCGCGGCTGCGCCGCCGGGGCCGGAGACAAGCCCTTTGCTGTCGCGGGGCAGGCTCGATCATCGCTTTGTCGGCAGCAAAGGCAATGCCCTCTCTGGTGAAGGAGGCAGCCGGTTTCAACCAGCCTGGGGCAATATGAAAGGATTCCCGAGACGCAGGACCAGAGCGGTGATGCTGGTGCTGACCATCAGCGCGCTGTGCGTCCGTGGGCATGGCGGGTCGTGCTCGATATTCTAGTGGCATCGCATTGGAAACCCAACCCAGGCAGGCAGAGAGCATCCACTGGAATCCGAGGAGAGTATCTCGGGACCGCGGCGTCAGAAGACTCGAAAGACCTACGCAGGTTGTTGCAAAGCCTCTGCAGGTACGCTCGCCAGCAAATAGACCAGGCCTTCGGCGGCCGTGGGGTGCGTAAAGATCGCGTCGCGCAGCAGCGTGTACGGCAGCCCGCCCAGCATGGCAGTCTGAACGGCCGCCATCATCTCGCTCACCTCAACGCCCAGCGCGACGAACCCCAGGATGCGGTCGCTTTGGGCGTCGACCAGCATCTTCACAAAACCGCGCGTTTCGCCAAGGGCGACAGCCCTCAGCACCGCGGCCATCGGCAGCTTCGCAAGACGATAGGGAATCCCCCGCTTCTTCGCTTCGGTTTCATTCAAGCCGACCCGCGCCAGCTCGGGATCCGTGAACATACAGAACGGGATCAGCCGATCGCGCGTTGTGCGGCTGCCGCCGTTCAGGCGGTCGCGGACCACCCGGAAATCGTCGTAAGCGACGTGCGTGAAGTGCGGGCTGCCCGCGCAATCGCCCATGGCCCAAACGCCGGGTGGTCTCGAGCCGCTCATTGACCTTTATGTAGCCACGTGCGTCCAACTCGATTCCCGGGCCCGCATTTTCCGATCTGTCACGGGCATTACGCCAAGCGCCTACCGTGGGTCGCTATAGACACGTCGCTCTCTATACAGAGCACGGTTGTTACGAATGCTTCTATCTCCGTCGCGAACCTGGGATTATCGGGATGCATCGGGCTGCCCGTCCGTCATCTGCGGCGCGCTGTGTAATCACGGACATTACATTTAACTAATCCTCAATCACCGGATTGCGTTGTCAGTAATAACTGAAGCAGTCAACGCTCTGCCAACAAGGACGACGGTTACAGAATGAAACGCTCGCGCGGACCACGGCGCGACTGAGCATTTCTGTCCTCGAAACGGGTGACAAAACTGTAATGTCGACGTCACGCTGCCGTGCGGCACGCGCTTCTAGCTTTGGCTCCGTGGGCCAGTTTGTCCGCGCCCGTAACTCGTTAGCCCAATTCACATTGTCGCAACAATTGGTGACCTCGATGCGCACGGAGCGCCGGTCGTAGTTGTCTGGATCTCGAACGACCGAGTCCCCTGCGTGATGAGTAACCCAAAGGAGGAATGTCCGATGTCCCGAGAAACATCCCAACGTTCTCTGCATCAACATCTGCGTCAGCTCGCCGGTTTGCTGGTATTGGGGCTGAGCGCTTCGGCGCTCGCGCAGTCTGTCCCGTTCCCGACCTACTCACCAGGGGAAAACAAGAACGCGAACACCGGCCCGACCTACACGCAGCCTCTGGCCAATCCGTGGGTTGTCAGTGACGGCACGATCATCACGCCCGCCGGCACACAGGTCTACCTCGGTACCACGACGCGCGCCAAGGCCATCGCGCTGAACCCGACTGGCAACCACACCGCTGCTGTCCTGCAAATGGGCGCCCCCCAGGCCGTGACGATCTTCAATACCCAGACCGGCGCTGTGCTGCAGACCTACAGCGTGCCCTACACGAACTCCAAAGGTGTGGCCAGCACCGACTCAGACGGGAGCGACACCGGCATCACCTACACGCCGGACGGCAAGTACCTGCTGTTCAGCCAGGACGGCAGCACCTTCTATGGCAGCCTCCAGCAGGGCAGCTTCGTTGCGATCGCGAGTGTCAATCCAACGACAGGTCTGCTCACAAACTACGCTCACGTCAGCGTTCCCATGGACGTCAACGCCAGCGGCGCTCTGACCAACGTGAATTGTTTCCCGAACAGCCCGGGGGGAACCAACGGCAGCTTCGACATTCCGTGCGGCTACTCCGTCTCGACTTTCTCCGATGGCGTATTTACGTCCTATCCCACCGGTATCGCAGTCTCGTCGGATGCGAAGACCGCTTATGTCGTGCTGGACAATAACGACACACTGACCAAAATCGACCTGACCGCTTCAAAACCGGTCGAGGGTCCGGAGGTACGGGTTGGGAACGTCCCGGCCAGCGTCGTCATATCGCCGGACGGCAAGACAGCTTACGTCTCGAACGAGGCGGGGCGGGTGCCCACGGCGAGCGACTTCCAGGAATACTCCAACGGCACGCCGGTGGTTGCCGAATATCCGACCGGTTCCACGGCGCACGGGACGATTTCCGTAGTCGATCTGGCTTCGTTCAAAGTCACCGGCACCATCCAGGTGGGTCTGCATCCGACCGGCATGGCTTTCTGGCGCAACAACCTGCTGGTCGCCAACACTTACAGCGACAGCATTTCGGTGATTGATACCAATACCAATCAGGAAGTCCGGAGGATCAATCTCGCATTGCCGCTCGAAGCGCCCGGGCAACGGACACGGACCTACGGCCTCGGACCGAACTCGATCGCTGTCGATGCGGGCAGAGACATCGCGTACGTGGCCATGTACAACGCCAACGCAATCGGAGTCGTCGACCTCCACGAGGGCGTGAACCAGCCCTACATCGGCGCAATCCCGGTCGGCTATGCGCCGGCCTCGGTTGTGCTGGACAAAGCCGACGACACGCTGCTGGTTGCCAACGACAAGGGCATCGGCTCGACAGGCTTCGGAGTGCAGCCGGCTCCGACGAATACGGCCGAAAATTCATATGCCTCCGCTTACGGCGTGAGCGCCTTCAACACTCACGAGGATCTGGGCACTGCAAGCATCATTCCTATTCCGGATCGATCGACCCTGGAGGGGATGTCGCAGCAGGTCTTCCAGAACAACCACTGGGATCTGGCGCAGAATATCTGGTCGGCTGGCGGCGGCAGCCCGTGGAACAAGCCGCACGCTATCCCGGACAGGATCGGCGATCCCTCGAAAATTAAGCACGTCTTCCTGATCATTCGTGAAAACCGCACCTACGACCAGATGCTGGGCGACGTGACACAAGGCAATGGCGACCCGACGCTGGCTGTCTTTGGCGACGAATCGACCTACGCTGAATATCCGGTTGTAACTCCAAACGTGCACACACTGGTGAAGCGTTTCCCGCTTCTGGACAACTTCTACGACCCGAGCCGCCAGTCGGCTGACGGTCACAACTGGATCGTCCAGGCCATGGCGCCCTATGGCGACGACATTCAGTCGCCCGACTGGCTCCGCGACTATCCCTCCAACGGCGGTGACGCGGTCGCATATCAGAAGACGGGCCACCTGTGGGATGTGGCGGTGAAGGCCGGCGTCTCATTCAAGAACTACGGTGAGTATGTCGAGTACAACACATTCACCGTGCCGGGCTGCACGCCGACAAACATGACGCAGGACGACAGCTATGATGGCACCAGTCCATCCAGGACGTTACCGTTTGCTGTTTCGAACAGCTGCGAGCCAACCTGGTCCGAGTTCTACAACGACACGCTGGAGTACGAGAGCGGTAAGGAGTCGCAACTGCAGTACTACAATGTCATCGGATCGGTTTCTCCGCTCCCGAACCTGATCAAGCACACAGTCCAGAACTACCCGCAGTTCGATCTGGGCATCCCCGACCAGTACCGCGTCGATGTCTGGAAGCAGGACTTCGACAAAGACGTCGCCGCCGGTACAGTACCCCAGCTGGAATTCCTGTGGATCATGAGCGACCACACCACCGGGCCGCCGAACGCGACGGCCGAACAGGCCGATAATGACCTGGCCGTTGGGCGCGTTATCGACTACATCAGCCACAGCCCCGTATGGAAGGACTCGGCGATCTTCATTGAGGAGGACGATGCACAGAACGGCGTCGATCACGTTGACGGTCATCGCAGCCCAGGGTATGTCGTCAGCCCATACGTCGAACAGAAGGTGAATTCCGATGGCACCGGGGCCGGGGTCATCGAAGCAAGCACGTTCTACACCCAGGTCAACATGACGCGGACGATCGAGCAGATTCTCGGTCTGAAGCCCATGAACCAGAACGACCTCGTGGCCTCGCCGATGACGACGCTCTTCGTCAACAATCCACCCCTCAACAACTTCCTCCCGTGGGCGCACGTGCCGAATGAGGTTCCGCTGTGTTACGGCGTTACGGGATATACGGCCCCCTCGAACATCACCC
>JBAUZR010000706.1:0-1562 GCA_049585375.1 Acidobacteriaceae bacterium | reverse complement strand
GTGGCGTATACCGGCACTCACGACAACGACACTCCCCGGGGCTGGTGGGAGAACGGCGCTTCAGCCGTCGAGAAGGCCGCAGTCCATGCTTATATCCAGTGTGAGCCTCAGGCCGGCGGTGAAAGCCCGGTCTGGCCTCTCATCCGGGCGGTTGCCACTTCGGTGGCCGACATCGCGCTCTACCCCGTCCAGGACATCCTTGAGCTCGGCAGCGAGGCGCGCATGAATGTGCCGTCGCGCGCCAGCGGCAACTGGAGTTGGCGCTGCCCGCCTGGCGCCCTCACTCCTCACCTCGCCGAAAGGCTTGGCGCCCTCACCGAAGTCACCGATCGCGACAAACACGAACCCGACCCGCAGTGACCCGTAACCTCTAACCTGTCATCACCGCCGCGCCAGCAGCGCCGCCGGAAACTCCGCAAATACAGTCCGCAGAGGCAGCCTTCCCTCGTCGTCCACCCGCGCAAAGGCTCCGGTAAAAACATTCTCCAGTTCTGCTCCCGCCATGTCTGGAATCGTCAACTCGCCCTGCCCCCACGCCTCGTCCAGCGGCAGGCGCGCCTTGCCGCCCATCAGCGTGTACGCAAACCGCGGAACTACCGCCAGCACCTGTCGCCCGCGCGTGAAAGCGATCACGTGCTCCGCCTTTCCATTCGTCGCTTCCACCGGCCCATATGCGCCGCGCCGAAACACTTCCGTCATCCGGTTCCGCAGCGCCAGCGCCCGATGCACGGTCCATAGCTTCACCCGCCCATCCCCAATCCGATCCAGCACCGCGCGACATACGGCCGCTGCGCCCCGGTCCTGCTCCAGTGCCTGCAACTCGTTCAGCGCCGCTCGTCGTGTCGCATAGTCCACTGGCCGCCGGTTGTCCGGATCCACCAGACTCAAATCCCATATCTCGCTTCCCTGGTAAAAATCCGGCACTCCGGGCGAAGCAATCTTCATAACCACCTGGGCCAGCGAATTCACAGCGCCAAACAGCTGCAGCACCGGCAGAATTTCCTCCAGCGTCTCCACAAACCGCGGCTGCCGTCCTCGCGCATCCGGCATCAGAATCGCACGCACGAAGCTGTGCACCGCATCAACATACGCCGGGTTGGGATTGGTCCAGCTCAGATTTACCTTGGCTTCGCTCAGAGCCTTCGTCATGTACTGCTGGATTCTTTCCACCAGCTCATGCCGCTCCACTCCGTCCGTCATCCTCCATGGCCATACGCCCGCCAGTGTCTGATACAGGAGATATTCCTCGTTGGCGTCCGGTGCTGTGCGCCCATCTTCCAGCGTCCGCTTATGCCTCGCGTTCAGCTTCGTCCAGCGCCGCACGTACGAAGGCCAAAGGTAAGTCATCTCCGACAACACATTCAGCCGGTTCCTCACGTCCTCGCTGCGCTTGGTATCGTGCGTGGAGGTCGCCAGCATCGCATCCGGGGAGTCCTGCAGCCGTACCCGGTTCGCCTCATGAAAGACTTCCGGCGCAATGCCGAAAGCCTCCACTGAGCTGCCTACCTCGTTCGACGAAATGAAGCGGTTGTAGACGTAGAAGGTCGTGTCCTCCACTCCCT
>JBAUZR010000705.1:0-2517 GCA_049585375.1 Acidobacteriaceae bacterium | reverse complement strand
AGGCAGGCTCCCGTGAACTGGGAGAAGCGTTTGGAGAACGAAATCCAGGGAGCGCACCCATGAGCGCGGAGATCACACCAACGCCCCCCGCCGGCGATCGGCCGACGCAGCCGCAGGAGAAGAATGGCCGGCGAATGTTATGGATTGCGACGGCGGCCGCGGTTCTGCTTCTGGCCTTGCTGCTGGGATGGCTGCCTCATTACCGGCGCAACAGGGAAGTGAACGCCAGGACTCAACAGGAGAAGAACGCATTGCCGGTCGTGGAAGTCCAAAGTGTGCACAGCGCAAGTTCGGAACAGGAGCTATCCTTGCCGGGCACCGTGACCCCGCTCCGCAGCGCACACATCTATGCGCGAGCCTCAGGATATTTGAAGGCCCGCTATGTGGACCTGGGGGATCGGGTACGCAAAGGGCAGTTGCTGGGGGTCATCTCGGCGCCGGATCTGGACGCCTCGGTCGCGCAGGGCAGGGCGGCGGTGCAGCAAAGCAAAGATAACGTGCTCACGGCGCAATCGAATCTGCGGTTGCAGCAGGTGACTTACACCCGCGTACACACGCTGGTGCTGCACGGCATTCTCTCCAGGCAGGATGACGATGTGGCCCATGCGGCGGTTGAGTCGGCGCAATCGAATTTGCAGGCGATGGAGAATGCGGTGACGGGAGCCCAGGAGGCTCTGGCTCACTTGCAGGATCTGGCAAATTTCGAACAGATTCGCTCGCCAATCGACGGAACAGTCACGGCACGGAATGTCGAGGTTGGAAATCTGGTTTCAGCTTCGGGTGCCGCACAGGGTCTGCCGGCTGTCCCGGCGGAACCCACCGGCGGTCCGCCCACAGGGGGCGCACAGGGCGGCGAATTATTCGATGTCGTCGATCTCAATAGCCTGGAGGTGTTTGTTTCCGTGCCCGAACAGGATGCGCCCTTCGTGCAGACTGGCCAGCCCGCCGACCTCACCCTTTCAGAATTGCCGGGGAAGACGTTCAGCGGCAAGGTGGTTCGAAGCAGCGATTCCCTTAGCCAGCAGAGCCGGATGATGCTTGCAGAGCTGCAGATCCACGATCCTCAGCACCGCTTGCGGCCGGGCATGTTCGCCTCCGTGCAGATGCATTACCGGGCTCCGAACCCGGGCATCCTGATCTCCGGCGACAGCCTGATCACCATGGCGCGCGGTCAGTTTGTGCCAGTAGTGGAGAGCGGCATCGTTCAGATGCGGTCGGTCCAGGTAGGTCGAGATCTGGGCACGCAGGTATTCATTACCGCTGGACTGCACGACGGCGACCTGGTCGTCGTGAACCCCAATGACTCCGTAATCGAGGGGGCCCGCGTGAACACACGGCTCGCCCCCGCCGGCCAGCAGGGCGGCATTCCGGATTCTGGCGCGGGAGGGAAGAGTGGAAAACAGGATGGACAGGATCAGTAGTATCGAGCCCGGCGCTGCACAGGGAACGTGCTCAGCCGAGCCTGTTTTCCGGCGCTCCGCGGCACGGCGTTATTTTCGGCTGGTCCTGGGCAGTTTCGCATTGGGTTTTACCGTGGCCTCTGCCGCGGCGCAGGGAACCGCCCGGAAACCCGTTGCCTCGGCGGCGCTTGCAGACGCGCCGGCCCCTTCGCCCTCGCTGGCGCAGAACCAGAGCAGTACCTCCGGGCCGGCTCAGCCGCAGGACGGCCGGCTCCACCTGACGCTGCAACAGGCCGTCGCGATGGCCATCAAAAACAACCTTGACATTGAGATTGAAAAGATCGACCAAACCATTGCAGACCAGAGCGTACCGTTGACAAAGGGCGGCGGACTGCCGCGCCCGATTAACTACAGTGTGGCGGAGACGCCCGCGGGCGAAGCGCCTGTGGCCGTGCCGTTGCTCAGCTTCTCTTCTCCCGGCCTGTCGCCGTTGAGTGTTGACCCGATTACTTCAACAGTATCCTCGTCCTATAACACCAGCCGAGTGCAGGAAGGATCACGCTCCCTGGCCTTGAGTCCGGCGCCCTATTCCAGTGGGTCGCCGGTGCCAGGGTTCGACGCGCAGCTGCAGGGCCGATATGGATGGCTGCGGCGCAACCCGGCAGTCTCGCTTCTCACCGCCAACCCGGCGGCGCAGCCCGATAAAGTGACAACCGACAATACCCTCGGCGACACATTCCTGACGAAAGGCTTCAGTCCTGGAACCACGATTCAGCTGGGTGTCAATGACTTTGTGCAGAGTTTCTACTCGGAGCGTTCCAGCGCCGTGCCCTTCTCTCATCCCAATGCCTTTGCTCTTATCGCGCAACCGCTCTGGCGCGGGGCTGGCCACGCGAACAACACCCGTTATATTGCCATTGCCAAAACCAACCGGAATATCTCAGCAGCGGTGCTCCGGCAGCAGATGATCAGTACCATTGCCGGAGTAGAGAATCTGTACATCGATCTGGTAAGCCTGCAGGAGTCAGTCAAAGTGCAGAAGCAGGCGCTCGATGCGGCCCAGTTGCTGCTGCATAACGACCAGGAGCAGATGAACACAGGACGCCTCCCGCCCATT
>JBAUZR010000704.1:0-12779 GCA_049585375.1 Acidobacteriaceae bacterium | reverse complement strand
GAATTCCACCAGGGACTGACCCCCGTCGCCGCGGCGAAGAGATCCGTTTCGTATCCGCATCGCGCGAATCAGTGATTGCATGGCTCGTCGAGTGGCAGTTATTCGATTCATGATGTCCCGTAGTGGGCGCCCTGGTGAGCAGGTGTGCGGGGGCATCCCACGTCGATTTCTCCCACAGTCGGTCTGATGCTGCTTCAGGGCCGCCAGGCAATGCTTCTACCGGAGGGCTCATGACCTTAGTCATGACTTTGCTGCAGACCGCTGGGAGAGCCGTCCTACAACGGTAGGTGGTTATCCACAGCAGCTCAATGGCCATTTCGTGTTAGAGGTGATGTAGCCGCAGATAAGGCCTGCCAGTTGATCCCGCTTTCCACGCTGGACAGGCGATAACAGCTCCTTCGTGCATGGAGCAACATTGCCGTTGGTGGATCCGGCAAGGCTCTCTCTGGATCGGCTGTGAGGAACACCGCCCCGGTAGTCAGGCTTGTTACTCGCGGTGGCTCCTGGCGCTTCTCCCACAAAAGTACACCAAAAGAGGCAGTACTTCTGTACCGATATCGTCATAGCCTGAGGATCTGGCCCGTATTACTTTTAGTTGCTGACGCGGCTTGATGACTCCATCTGTTTCGGGAATCGGGAGTCGCGATCACTTTCGCGGAGAGCCTGGATGAAAGTGACCCAAGATCAGCCGGGAGCGCTCCTGTTCGATGAAACGGGCCAGGATGTGATTGAGTATGCCCTGCTGGCCGCCCTGGTTGCGCTTGCTGCGTTTGCAGCGATGCACAACTTCGGCAGGAAGCTCGGCAGGAATTACACGAAGATCGGCAAGAAGCTTTAGGCGCTGGTGGCGGAGATGTACTGGACTGGCTGCACTGATCGCGGACGAAAAGTTGCCGGTTGGCAATGGAACGGCGCCCGGGAGAACAGGATCATCGCAGGGGGCGCGACTCAGGAAGGAAAGAGGAACGACATGAAACCCGACGCATCGAACGTGGCAGTCAGCACGAGGAATCCGCTTCTGAAACGTTTGCGGTACGAGGAATCGGGCGCCGACATGATCGAATATGCCCTGATCGGAACTCTGATCGCTCTGGCTGCGATCGCGTCGATCGCGGGGGTCGGCAGCAAGATTGCGGGTTATTACAGCAGCATTGCCTCCAGCCTTTGAACGCTGGAGCCGGTCGAGATTTATGCACGCGTCCTGTCCGCTCGTCGTGTGCGCAGTAATCCGAAGCAGGGCTCCCGGGGGTAACTTCCCTGGTTGTTTGAGGAAGCTTTGATTCGGCGGAAGATGGGCCATGAGCAACACCGCAGTGTCTACAAAAGTAGCAAAAGGTAACACTTAAAGGGCATTGCGACAGAAGCGGTATCGTCGCAAAGTGACAACATCAACCAACGCAGCGCGGTCCCGGGTTCGAAAGGCCGTGCGGCAATTTCAAGGAGAACTGGAATGAACATGACTAAACGGCTTTTCACCAATCTGATGAACGATGAGTCTGGCCAGGATCTGATCGAGTACGCTCTGATCGCTGCCCTCATCGCCCTGGGCGCCATCGTTGCGATGGGCTCTCTGAGCACCAAGATCTCAACCGAATTCAACACGATCGGCAACAGCCTGTAATCCCACATGATGTTCTGGCGGTTTTCTGTTCTTGCCGGTCTCTGGTTGGGTGAAGTGAATCGGACCTGCTCGCTGTAGGAGAGACAGGCCTGAGACACGAGATGATATTCGGTCGCGACCTACGTTCCTCGGCTCCGGTCGCGACCACCCACCTCTGCGGTAATGTTCGGAATCGGCTCCATCGACGTGATTCGCAGGCACCGCACCGGCCAAGCAGTACGCACCTGAGGACTGCCTGGACGATATTCGACGGAAGAACAACGTGGCAGAGCTTGGCTCGGCTGACCCTGCGGGGACTAATGATCAGAGCTGAGAGACTGCGACACGATGATGGCGGCGACCGGGCAGGAGCTCCCTGCTCTGCTGCTCCGGCATCGGACCGTTCTTCAAAAGACTGCTCCGCGGGCCTGGCTTCCCCGGCTGGCCACCTGGCGTGCAGATCCGCTTCAACCTTCTGACTCCTTCCGCCGATGAAGCGGAGAGGACGTATTGGGGACAATGGCAATGTCGAACCTTCAACCCGAGTGGGTGTACCCGACGGCAGCGCTGGCCTGTGCTTTTGCAGGCGCGGGCTTCGACGTGCGCAGCCGCCGGATTCCCAACTTTTTGACCCTGCCTGGCATTCTTTTCGGCCTGCTTCTGCATTTTGCTCTGGGCGGATGGCGACAGATGGGTCTGGCGGCACTGGCCGGACTGATTTGCGGCGTTCTCTTTCTCATCTTCTGGCTGGCGGGAGGGATGGGAGCAGGCGATGTGAAGCTCATCACCGCGGTCGGCGCGATCGCCGGACTCCCGCTGGTCGGCTATCTGCTGATCCTCACCGCCGTCGCCGGCGGTGTTATGGCAATCGGACTCGCCCTGTGGCGAGGTCGGTTCAAAGAAACCATCAGGAATGTCGGTGCGCTCGCGCTCCATCACCGTATGGAGGGCCTGGCCCCGCATCCACAACTGAATGTCGCCAACGCGAGGACGCTGCGTTTGCCCTATGCCCTGGCTGTAGCCGCGGGCACCGCAACCACGCTCTTCCTCACGGCGTTCCAGAGGTAATGTGATATGGCTCGCCGCATGATACTTGCACTTGTCGTGGCGCTGGTGATCTCCGGGCTCTTTACGTTCTGGCTCAGTCGCAGAGTGGGCCGCTCCCGGACGGTCGCCCCGCCGCAAAATCAACAGTATGTCGCCGCCGCGCGTTCGCTCGATCCCGGTGAGATCATCAGCAGAGCCGATCTCAATATGATCGAATGGCCGAAGTCGCATCCGCTGACGGGGAGTTTTGTCCGGGCCGATGACGTGGTCGGCAGGGCGGTCCTTTACCCGCTCGCGGCCGGACAGCCGATCCTCGATCGGCAACTGGCGGCGGCCGGATCCGGCATCGGGCTGACGGCCCGGATCCCGACCGGGATGCGCGCCATTGCCCTGAGTTCGAATGACGTCATCGGGGTCGCCGGATTTCTGATGCCAGGTACGCATGTCGACGTGCTGGTGACCTATCACGACGACTCTCACCCCGATCCGGTCACGGCCACCGTCCTGCAGGACGCCGAAGTTCTGGCCGCTGGCCATCAGGTGCAGCCGGATCCGACGGGCAAACCCTCGACGGTCGATGTAGTCACCCTGCTCCTCTCCCCCGAGGACGCCGAAAAGGCAGTTCTCGCCAGTGCGCAGGGGAGCATTCACTTCGTGCTCCGCAACGGCGCTGACCGCGTACAGGCCAAGGCAACGCCCGTGGGGATGCAGCAGCTGGCCAACCTTCCCGGCAGTGTTTCCGAGCACCGTGCGTTTGCCCGTCCGTTAGGACCGGCGCCCTGGGTGGTCGAAACCATGCTCGGGCCGAAACGCACCACAGCAAGTTTTAACTGAGGCATGGCATGAAGGATCAGTTCACATACCGGAAAACCCCGCACGCCCTGCTGGCAGCGGCTCTCTCTTTGGTTGCCGTGTCCGGCGCATACGCGCCGGCTGCGCTGGCCGCCGCAGTGCCCCCGACCGCGCTTTCCGGCGGCATGGGCAGCAGTGCGAGCGCCATTGGCGATCCCCTTCATCTGGTAATTGGCCACTCGATGTTCGTGAATACCGAGAGCCGCCTGAAGCGGATCTACGTCAGCAACCCTGACGTTCTTGATTCCTATACCGCCAGCCCGCATCAGATCGTGATCACGGCAAGGGCACCGGGCGTCAGCACTCTGATTCTCTGGGACGAGGAAGGCAACGCGCAGTCCTATCTGGTCAATTCCGACGTGGATGTCACGGATTTGCGCATCGCCCTCCGGGACGCTCTTCCAGCCGACTCCATTCGTGTTGAAGGTCACGGCGATCAGGTCGGTCTGGCCGGCACGGTCTCGAGTCAGAAGGCTGACGACGCTGCCGTGAAGCTGGCAGGCATGTTCTCCAAGAATGTCGCCGATTCGCTGCAGGTGGCCGCGCCGCACACGCCGCAGGTCCGCCTCAAAGTGCGGGTCGTCGAGATCGATCGTTCCCGGGCCTACCAGATGGGCTTCGACTTCTTCTCGGCAGGAAAGAACACCGCCAACAGCGCCACAGGGCAGTTTCCGGCCATTACTGTGGGACCTGCAGCCCAGGCGGGAACCTCGGGTTCGAACAGCCTGCTGGCCGTGAGCAATCTTCTCAACCTCTTCTACTTCAACGCCGATCACAATGTAGGCGCCGCCATCCAGGCACTGATCAATAAGCAGATCCTGCAGATTCTGGCCGAACCCACCCTCACGGCCATCAGCGGCGAGAAGGCTTCGTTCCTGGCGGGCGGTGAATTTCCCTACCCTGTCGTCCAGGGAGGCACAGGCGGGTTCACGTCGGTCACGATCCAGTTCAGGCCGTATGGCGTGCGCGTGGACTTCACGCCGACCGTTCTTCCCGACGGCACGATTCAGCTGAAAGTTGCCCCCGAGGTGAGTGCCCTCGACTACACGAACGAGGTGGTAATTTCCGGATACTCGATCCCGGCCATCTCGACCCGCCGGGCGGAGACTGTGGTTCAGCTGAAAGACGGGCAGAGCTTTTCAATCTCGGGCCTGCTGGACAACCGCACAACCGATCAGCTGCAGAAGATTCCGGGGATCGGCGACATCCCGATCCTGGGCAGGCTCTTCCAGACGAAGACCACCACCCACACCAACGAGGAGCTGGCGGTCATCGTAACCCCAACACTGGTCGATCCGCTGACGGAAACGCCCCATCCGATGCAGCCGAAGATGGTTATTCCCTTCATCGATAACAAGACGTTTGACAAGGAAATGACCCCGAAAACGCCGCCGGCGCAGCCGCAGCCACAGCCGAGACCTCAGGACGTTCCGGTGCCGGAGAAGGACTAACACCATGAAGCAGGAGCAGGCCTCCAATCCTCAGACTCTGACCGTGGCTCTGCTGACCGTCGGCATTGACCACGACGTCACCGAGAAAATCGTCCAGGCGGCGACGCAGCACCACTGGACCCTCACCCACGATTCCATTGACGAGTATGTCTCCGCGGCCCGCCGCCCCGCGATTTCGGGCGACACCAAAGGCGCTGATGCTGTTCTCGCCATCATTGATTTCGACCGCGACCCCAAAGGCGCCGCGGAAACCGTGTCCTATCTGAGCCAGCTGTTTTTCGGACGTTTTTTCGCTGCGGCGCTCTCCTCCGGCAGTGATCCGGACCTGTTGCTGACCGCCATGCGCTCCGGCTGCAACGAAATGCTGAAGAACCCACTCGATGCCCGCCAGCTGGCCGACACCTTCGACCGGCAGGAGCGGCAGTGGTCGGCCACCATGGGCCGCGCCCGTTCGAGCGGCCACATCCTTTCCTTCTACGGAGCAAAAGGGGGCGTGGGCACGACCACGGTTGCCGTGACACTGGCTTACTACCTTGTCCGTCAGAAAAACAAGAAGGTCCTGCTCATCGACAATCACCCGGAGTTCGGTCACGTCTGTCTGTATCTCGGCCTGGACGGCACCCGCTATCATTTCGACGAACTCATCCGCAACGTGAACCGCCTCGACTCCACCCTGCTCCGCGGTTTCATTGCCAAGCATCCCTGCGGGCTGGAAGTCCTCTCTTCCCCGGAATCGCACGATCTGTCCCGATCCGTCGACCCCGATGCGCTGGAACGCACCCTCGAGTTTCTGCGCGGCGAATACGACTACATCATTCTCGACTGTGAAACCTCTCTCGAGGAGGCCAGTCTGGCCGTCATGGACCGGTCCGATCAGATTTACCTGGTCGCTACACCGGACATCGGCGCCATCCGCGACCTGTCCCGGTACATCGACGGCCTCAGCCGCAACGAATCGACCTCCGCGCGCCTGCACATCATCATCAATCGCTATTCGTCCCATGGAGCCATCGCCATCGAGCAGATCGAGAAGGCGATTCGCGTACCCGTCGAAGTCCGGCTGTGCAACGCCTATGCGGAATGCCAGCGCGCCATCAACGTGGGCGAGCCGATCGGGCCGGACAAGAAATCCGAAATTTCCTCCCAGTTCTCCCGCTGGACCAACCTGCTCAGCGGCGAAGAGGAACCTAAGGCGCAGCCGGCCCGCAAAGGATTTTCTTTGTTCGGCCAGAAGAGGACTGAATAATTATGGGCGATCTTACCCTGAACGTGACTTCACCGCGCGCCGACACCGCTCTGCGCGGCAGCGGCCCCGGTCTGCGTACCGTCACCACCGCCAGGCCTCTGCGCGAGAAGGAACAGCAGGAGCTGAAGTCAGCCGTCCATTCCGAGCTGATTAACCGGCTCGATCTGGAAAAGCTGGACGAGGCGCAGGAGAGCAGGAATGGGCAGCAGCAGCTCTTCATCCTCATTCAACAGATCATTGGCGAGCAGGGTATCCCCCTCAGCTCGGTCGAGCGGGATCGCATCGCTCAGGAAGTGCTGGACGAGGTTTTCGGACTCGGCCCGCTGGAGCCGCTTCTGAAGGACGATACGATTAACGACATCCTCGTCAATACCTTCGCCAATGTGTACGTGGAGCGGCGAGGCGTTCTCTATCGCACCAACGTTACCTTTAAGGACAATAAGCACCTCCTCCAGATCATCGACAAGATTGTTTCCGCTGTCGGCCGTCGCGTCGACGAATCGACGCCCATGGTTGATGCGCGTCTCAAGGACGGATCCCGCGTCAATGCCATCATTCCTCCGCTGGCCATCGATGGACCTATTCTCTCCATCCGCCGCTTCGGATCCTCGCCGCTCACGGCGGAAAAACTGGTCGGGCACAAAGCCCTGACCAACCCTATGCTGGACATGCTGCGGGCCGCGGTTCAGGCGCGTCTCAATATCGTCATCTCGGGCGGCACCGGCGCCGGTAAAACGACTCTGCTGAACGCACTGTCCAGCTTCATCTCGGAAAAAGAGCGCATCGTTACTATCGAAGACTCGGCCGAACTCCAGCTGCGCCAGGACCACGTGGTGCGCCTGGAAACGCGGCCGCCCAACGTGGAAGGCAAAGGCGCCATCCGGCAGCGCGAGCTGGTCATCAACGCCCTCCGTATGCGGCCCGACCGCATCGTCCTCGGCGAGGTTCGTGGTGAGGAAGCCATGGACATGCTGCAGGCGATGAACACCGGCCATGATGGCTCCCTGACCACCATTCACGCCAATACCCCCCGCGACGGTCTGGCGCGTCTGGAGACCATGTGCATGATGGGCGACATTCGTCTGCCGGAGAAAGCCATCCGGATGCAGATCGCATCCGCCATACACCTGATCGTGCAGGTCGCCCGCATGAGCGATGGCTCCCGGCGCATCACGCACATCACTGAACTGACCGGCGCCTACAGCGACGTGATCAGCATGCAGGACATCTTCCTCTTCGAGAAGGAAGGCATTGCGGAAAACGGCAAAGTCAAGGGCCGCTTCCGTTCGACCGGCATTGTGCCCAAATTCACCGAGCGTCTGAAGGCCGCGGGCATCCCCATCCCGCCCGGTCTGATGGACCATTCGGTAGAAGTATAAGGATGGCGCGGACATGATTCTCCTGGCCTCCGGCTTCTTTGCTGTTCTTTTCATCACGTTCGGTGTGATCGCGGCAGCGAGTTCGCCGTCGCGCGCCGACAAGCTGCTGCTGCACCGGCTGAGCGCCATCTCCGTGGACAAGGGAGGCGTCGCCGGTCCCTCGCTGGAGGCGTCCGAACTGCTGCGCAAGACCGTCACCAGCCGGTGGGACTGGATCGGTCAGTCCGTCAGCAAATTTATATCGATGGCCAAGCTGCAGCGCTGGATCTCCCAGGCGGCGGTGAACACTACCGCATCGGCGTTTCTCGTGCAGACCGCGGCCCTAGCGGCAATTGGCTGTATTATCGCGCTGTTGATCGTGCCCATGTTCGCAGTCGAGGTGGGCGCAGCCGCTATCTTTGCTACGCTTCCCTGGGCGCGCATCGCCTGGGCACGCTACCGCCGGCTGCGCGCCTTTGAGAAGGCCCTTCCCCTCGCCATCGACATGATGGCCCGCTCACTCCGTGCCGGTCACTCCACTTCGGGAGCCATCGACATCATGGCCGAGGGTGCGCCTGAACCGGCCAAGACCGAGTTCGCCGAGGTTTTCCGGCAGCAGAACTTCGGTCTGCCTCTGCGCGATGCCCTGATGCAGCTCCTCGACCGCGTGCCCTCTCAGGATCTCCGGGTTCTGGTGGCGGCCATCGTGGTCCAGCGCGAGACTGGCGGCAATTTGGTCGAAGTCCTCGACCGCACTGTTTTTGTCATCCGCGAACGCCAGCGGATTCAGGGCGAGATTCGCGTGCAGACGGCTCAGGGACGCCTTACCGGCTGGATCCTGACGGGGCTGCCGGTGGTGGTGATGTTGCTGATCAACGTGCTTGACCCCGGCTACTCCAAGCCGCTCTTCCACAGCGACCTGGGACACAAGCTTCTCTGGCTCTGCCTGGGGCTCATTTCACTGGGGGCTTTCTTCATCAACCGGATCATCAATTCTATCGACGTGTAGGCGAAGACAAAAACATGGTTATCTTTTTTTACATTGCGCTCTCCCTCACGGTCTTCTTCGTGATCACCCTGCTAACGGCCCCGTTCCTTTTGCGGCCGTCCAGGCAGGCCCGGCGTGTTCTCGATATCGTCACCAGTGAGCGTCCGGACAAGCGCACTATTCGCGGTAAGGAAGTCGCCCGCGACAAAGTCCTCTCTCTGGCACGCGCGTTCCGAGGCCGGCTTGGACTTTCGGAAGACGACAAGCTGCGCCAGCGCTTCGTCACCGCCGGCTTCAAAGGCGGTAACCAGATCGATATCTATTTCACGGCCCGCTTTGTCGGCCCGCTGGTGGGTGTCCTCGGCGGCACGTTCATCCACACCAATACCGCATTCTGGTGCCTGGCGCTGGCGGCGGTTGGTTATCTGCTTCCCGACATCTGGCTCACCCGCGCGGTGAACAAGCGGAAGAGAAAGATCCAGAAAGGCATTCCCGACGCAATCGACCTTCTCGTCATTTGCGTGGAAGCAGGCCTGGGCCTGGATCAGGCGCTGCTGCGCATCGGGCAGGAAATTGCCGTCTCCTATCCTGCACTCAACGAGGAATTCAATCAGATCAATCTTGAGCAGCGCGCCGGCAAACCGCGGCTCGAAGCCTGGCAAAGCATGGCCGATCGCACCAAACTCGAGGAATTTGCCGCGCTTGTAACTATGCTTCAGCAGACGGACCGGTTCGGAACTCCGATTGTGCGCGCCCTCAGCCGTTACTCAGAGGAGATCCGGCAGTCGCGCCGGCAGCGATCCGAGGAAGCCGCTGCCAAGACCAAGGTTAAGATTCTGTTCCCGCTCGTGTTTTTTATCTTTCCCTGCCTGTTCATCGTGCTGCTGGCCCCGGCCATCATCACTCTGACCAGCACTCTGCACTGAGGTGGGAGCGGAATTTTCGAGTTGAACTCGCGTGTCCCCGCTCATGGCGGAGCCACCGGAAAGGAGAACTGCTATGCCCTCGTCTCTGATCGTGCGCGTTATCGCACTGGCTCTGGCTGTGGTTGTCGTTGGCTTCATCATCATGCGCAGGAGAAAGAAGACTGCCTGATTCTGGCCTGCCGCGGATCTGCCCTGAAATGACGGCCTGTGCCGGGAAAGGAGAATTGCGATGGCCTCCAATCTGATGATTCGTGTTGTTGCGGCCGCCCTTGGCGCCCTCGTGCTGGGCGTGATCGTGCTGCGCAGAAAAAGAGCTGTCTAATCCTCGCCGTCTCCTGGACCGGCGGCTTGAGCCGGTCCCCAACCTGCTGCCCCCGGCGTGGTTCACCTCGTCATACCGGTGGCTTGTGTCGACTCAAAACGCCCGCCTGCCTGCACCCTGGGGCAGGCATGGATCGCCATGAAACACCTGACACTGACCATTCCGGAGAAGGCCGTAACAATCGGTTCCGACATCGGTCTCGCCGACGGCTTTTTCACGCGGTTGTTCGGCCTTCTCGGAAAAACCGGTCTCGAGCCCGGCTCTGGCATCCTGATCCGGCCTTCCTCGGGCGTTCACACCATCGGCATGCGCTTCCCCATCGATGTCGTCGGTCTCGATCGGAGCCTTCGCGTTTTGAAGGTCTGGCGCCGCCTGCCTTCCTGGCGACTCACCAACGTGAACTTCAAAATTCACAGCATGCTGGAGCTGGCCCCAGGCCAGATCGACCACTGCGGCATTGAACCCGGGGACCGCCTCATGATCGCCGATTAGATCCGGCACCCCCGGCCGTTCGGCCATCCTCCGCACCGTATCTGTTGCAACAGGTATCTAATGGATGATGGCTCCAACGCGCCCATTCCTGCCCTCTGCTGCGCCTTCCCCGGAAGAAGCTCTGTTTGTGGAGCTCGTCCGCACCGCCGATTGCCTGTCGCGCGGACCAGCCCAGCTACTCCGGAAACACCATCTCTCTCCTGCCCCCTACAACATGCTTCGTATCCTGCGCGGAGCGCCCGAGGGCCTGCTTTGCGGGGAAATCGCGGCCCGTATGATTACTCGTGAACCCGATATCACCCGGCTCCTGGACCGGCTGGAGAGGCGCGGGTTGATCCACCGCTGCCGCGAAGATCAGGACCGCCGGCGCGTCCTGGTCCGCATTACACCTGAAGGCCTGGATCTTCTCTCCCGGCTCGACCCGCCGATTCAGCAACTGCACCGGCGCCAATTGGGTCATCTCACCAGTAAGCGATTGCAGGCATTGAACGATCTGCTCGCCGCTGCCCGCAGCAACCTCGAGTAGCAATATACCAATTATTTGTTGCAACGAATAAATTATTCCGGAATCCAATCACCAGGAGGAGTTCACCCATGAGCACAACCGCCGCTTCGGTCCCCGCCACGACGACCTGGAATATCGATCCAGTTCATTCGATCGCCGAGTTCCGTGTCAAACACATGATGATTTCGAACGTCCGGGGCCAGTTCACCGGTGTCACCGGCTCGCTGACCTATAATCCCGCCGATCTGGAGAAGTCTCATGTTGACGCCTCGGTCGACGTGGCCTCCATCAATACGCATGACCCTCAGCGCGATACGCACCTGAAAAGCCCTGACTTCTTCGACGTAGAGAAGTTCCCTGCCCTCACCTTCCGGTCTTCCCGTGTCACGCGCCGGGCGAACGGATCCGTCGTCGTCGCCGGCCCGCTGAGCATTCATGGAACGACCCATGAGGTGGAATTTGAGGTCGAAGGTCCGACACCCCCGACGAAAGATCCATGGGGCAATACCCGCATCGGCGTTTCCGCCACGACAAAGATCAACCGCAGCGACTTCGGCCTTACCTTTAACGCTGCGCTCGAAACCGGCGGAGTGATGGTGGGCGAACAGGTCTCCATTACGCTCGAGCTCGAATTTGTGCAGCAGGCCTGAAGAGGGTTCGGCTGCAGGGCCGGGATCGCCTGTTCCATAATGACGCAGGGAGCTCCGGCGATTCGCGAGACGCAAAAGATCCGCGTGCAGCTACAGGTTCGCGGCGTGGTCCAGGGTGTAGGCTTTCGTCCATACGTCTACAACCTGGCACGCCGCCATGGGGTTGCGGGATTCGTGCTGAACTCCCCCCGCGGGGTATTTATTGAGGTGGAAGGCCCCCTAGCGATTGTGGACGCCTTCATCGCCGCGTTGCCGGCGGAAGCGCCTCCTCTGGTGCAGATTGCCCGGATTCAGCGCTCGGAGATTCCCACCCTTGGCTTAACCGGCTTTTCCATCCACGAGAGCGGCGGCGGCGAATCCGCGTTTGCTCTGGTCCCACCCGATATCTGTGTCTGCGATGCCTGTCTCGCCGACACGCGCGATCCCGCGAATCGCCGTTACGATTATCCCTTTACCAACTGTACGAACTGCGGCCCGCGCTACAGCATCATCCTGGATGTTCCCTACGACCGGCCCAGGACCACCATGGCGGAATTCGAGATGTGCCCGGATTGCCGCCGGGAATACGAGGACCCAGAAAACCGCCGGTTTCACGCGCAGCCGAACGCCTGCCCGGTCTGCGGTCCGCGCCTCCTGCTCGCGGCCGAGTCCAGCTCCGTACCGCAACTCGCCTCCACGCGCGCCATTCTTGAACATGTGGCCGACCGGCTTCGCGCCGGAGGCATTGTGGCCTGGAAAGGTCTTGGAGGTTACCAGCTAGCCTGCGATGCGCGTCAGGCCGCCGCCGTCGACGAGCTGCGCCGCCGCAAGCGCCGCAGCGAGAAGCCGTTCGCCATCATGGTTGCGAACGCCGACATTGCCTGCACTCTCTGCTTCGTCTCTGAACCGGAACGCGAAGCGCTCGTCAGGTCTGAAAGGCCGATCGTGCTCCTGCGCCGGCGGCCTGATGCCGATCTGGCCGATGGCGTCTCTCCTGGCAATCCCACCATCGGTGTCATGCTGCCCTGCACGCCCATGCACGACCTTCTCTTCAGGATCCTCCGCGAGCGCTGGCAGGCCGATGCCGTTCTCGTCATGACCAGCGGCAACATCAGCGAAGAGCCCATCGTCATCGAGAACGCAGAGGCCGAGGAACACCTTGCCGGCATCGCTGACATCTTCGCTCATCACGATCGGCGCATTCACACCCGGGTCGACGATTCGGTGGTTCGCGTGGTCGCCGGCCACACCATGCTCCTGCGGCGCGCTCGCGGCTACACTCCGAGACCCATATGGCTGGGGCGAGGCGAGGGAGAGATCCTCGCCTGCGGCGCGCAGCTGAAAAACACGCTTTGTCTCACGC
>JBAUZR010000703.1:0-15000 GCA_049585375.1 Acidobacteriaceae bacterium | reverse complement strand
CGCTGAATACCGCCTGGTATCGCACCTACATTAGCTGGGATGAGGTAGGGGCTCCGCGCTTTCCGACCATTCTCTCCTACACCGATTACATTGACTGGCGCATGTTTATCGATGACAAGCTAGCCGGAGATCTGGCGCTGCGCACGCGTGCCATTCGCAGTGCAGACACAACGCATCCCATCGCCAGCCACTCGGATGCGCCGAGTCTTTTTACATCGCCTACGAATGGTTACGGGGAGCCGGACGACTTCAAGATGTCGGCCAGCACCGACTTCTATGGCACCTCGATGTACCCGAAGCATTCCGAATCCACCCATCCTTGGTCCAGCGCCTTCCTGGACACGGCGCTCGACTTCTCCCGATCCGCAGGACACAGCGTGGATAAGGGATTCTGGATCGGTGAACTGCAGGCCGGTCAGGGCGCTACAGGCATGCGAATTGCAGCTCCCGTGACTCCGGAGGACGAGACCTTCTGGATATGGCAAGCCGTTGCGCATGGGGCGCGCGAGTTTGCAGTTTATTCCTGGTACCCCATGAGCTCCGGCTTTGAGTCCAATGGCTACGGACTCATTAACCTCGACGGAACGATTACGCCGCGCGCCCGTGCCGCCGGCAAAGCCGCGGCTATCGTCAGCCGGCATGCATCCAGCCTGCTGAACGCAACCCCAGCCCTGGCTCAGGTGGCCATTCTCTATAACCGGCTGTCCTATATGGTAGGGGGCTCCCAGCCGTCGCTCTCCAAACTCGGCCGCGCTCCCATTGATTCGGCCGTCGGTCTGCACCGTGCTTTCGCTGAAGCGCAAATTCCTGTCGACTTTGTATCCACGGATAGCGTCGCCGCGGGGAAGCTCGACCAGTACAAAATTCTCTTTCTTCCTTTTCCTGTCATGATGTCCGGCGATGTGGCGAATGGGATCCGCCACTATGTCGAAAACGGTGGCGTTATCGTGGGTGAAGCGCGTCTGGCCTGGAACAACGAACGCGGATTTGCCAGCGACATCATTCCGGGACTCGGACTCGACAAGGTTTTTGGCGGACGGGAAAAACTCATTGAGCCTCAGGATCACGTCCACATCGCACTGGATCCTTCCGCGGACTTGCCTGGGCTCAGTGGCGTCACAACCATCGAGGGGGGAGCATTCAAGGAGACTATCGATCCTTATCCGGGATCGCGGGTTCTGGGCCGTTTTGAAGACGGCGAGTCGGCCATCATTGAGAATTCGTTTGGCCGGGGAAAAGCAATCTTTATCGGTTCATTTACTGCCCTTGGTTATGACGAAAATCCCGATCCGGCCACGCAGAAGTTTCTGGTCGCACTCGCCGGGCTTGCCGGCGTTTCGGCGCCCGTCGCCATCTCCGGAGCGCCGGGGTCGATTATGGAAGTACGGCGCCTCGTCGGCAAAGGCGAGCAAATTGTCTTCGCGTTCAACGATTCCGAAAGCCCCGTGGATGTCTCCTTGCAGGTGGATGCTGGCAGCCCCATTGGCCATGCAGTGAATTGGGACGATGACCAGGAGGTGCCTTTCCAGCAGAGCGATGGCAAGGTTACGCTGCACAAAGCCTTTGCCCCGCGGGAGGTTTGGGTTGTCGACCTTCAGGCCCGGTGAGCCGCGCTGATTGGCTGCGTGGTGACGGGAGGAAAGAGTGTTATGCCTCAGTATGTCCTGGCCGCCGATTTAGGCGCCACGAATATCCGAGTGGCCAGGGTGAGTAGCACGGGCCGCATTAGCCATCGCAGGCAGACTCCTGTGCCTTCTGCCGGTGGTGCCGCTGTGGTCGAGGCCCTGGCGCTGCTGCTTCGTGAAATTCCCCGTGAAGGAGTGCGGGGGGTCGGCGTCGATGTCCCTGGCCTCGCCTACGGCAACGGCGACGTGTGGGCGCCGAATATTCGCGGATGGAAACGCATGCCGCTGGGCAAGCTCCTGCGCGGCAAATTGCGCCTGCCAGTCGTCGTGGAGAGCGACCGAAACGCGTTTGTTATGGGAGAAGCGTGGAAGGGAGCCGCGCGCAACTGTGCGAACGTAATTTTTCTCGCCATCGGTACCGGCATCGGCGCCGGTATTCTCATGGACGGCCGCCTGCTGCGCGGACATGGAGAGCTCGCCGGTTGTGTCGGTTGGATGGCCGTCCGCGATCAATATCTCCCTCACTACCGCAGCGTCGGATGCCTGGAAAGCCATGCAGCCGGACCCGGCATTGGCCTTGCTGCGAGCCGTAAGCTGGGGCGCAAGATCTCTGCCCAGCAAGCGGCCAGTCTGGCTGCGGAAGGGAATGAGCGCGCGCGGCAGGTTCTGCGAGACGCAGGGGGCTACCTCGGCCTGGCACTGGCGAATCTCGTCAGTACTCTGAACCCAGAGATGATCGTGCTTGGCGGAGGCGTTGCCGAGGCGGGAGAACTTGTATTGAAAACGGCGCGGCGAACGATGATGCGCTGGGGCCAGCCGATCGCCGTCCAGCAGGTCCGCGTCGAGCCGAGTCAGCTGGGCGACTCCGCTAGTTTGCTGGGAGCGGCGAAGCTCGCTTTCAATGAGATACGGCATGCCTGAGGCTCCTGCCCTGCAAACCACAAGCCCCCCCAGTGCCCATAGCTCTCGCGCCAGCCTTATCTTTACGATCTACAGCTGCATGTTCATCTTCGGCCTCGTGCTGTTTCTCGCGGGCACGCTGCTGCCGACGCTTCACATCGGTTACGAGCATGCCGGCAGACTGGGCTCGCTCCCTCTTGTCGGCATTCTGGCCGCCAGCGTGGTGATTGGCCCCATTCTCGACATCCACGGCGCGAAGGAGATGCTGATCCTGGCATTAATTCTCATCGCCGCTTCGCTCGCTCTGATTCCAGCTTTCCATCTCTACTGGCAACTTGAGATCTGCTGCCTTACGTATGGTTTTGGAGGCGGTGTCCTGAACACGGCTACGAATGTGCTCATCGCAGACCTGCACGCCGAGAGCCGCACCCGAGCGCTCAACCTTCTCGGCTTTTTCTTTAGTGCGGGAGCCGTGCTCGCGCCTCTGCTCATGTCCAGTGTCGGCGGCCTCTCGTCATCGGTCGTGCTGCGCTTGCTTGCGGCACTCACAGCTTTGCTCCTGGTTCCGGTTCTGTTCTTCCACTTCCCTCCGCCTCTGCGAGCCGGGCTCCGTGTGCGAAATCTGCTCACGGTTCTTCATCAGCCGCTCGTATGGCTGTTCGGGATCATTCTTATTTTCGAGTCAGGCAACGAGAATTGCATGTTTGTGTGGACGGCCAAATTCGTTACCGATGCGCTGCATGCTCCGGCGGCCCAGGGCAGTCTGGCGCTGGCATGCCTGGGCGCGGCTCTTGGGCTGGGTCGCCTTGGTACCGTGCTCTGGCTGCACCGCCTGGGCAATCGTGGAGTAATTGCGTCATCGGTGACCCTGGTCCTCGCCGGCGTTCTGATCGCCGCCAACGCGCACAGTGCACCAACGATGATCCTCGCCGTGACTGTCATCGGACTAGGCATCTCCGCGATCTATCCTACGGTTCTGGGATTGGCGGGAGAACGCTTTCCAGGAGAAACTGGAACGGCTTTTGGCGCCATCATCGCCCTCAGTCTGGTGGGCGGAACAGCCGGGCCGTTGCTGGGCGGTTATGCGATCAGCCACAGCGGTCTCAGTCTGCTCTGGATTCCTGCCATATCGGCTGTTGTGATCGGTCTCCTCATCACGATGACGGCAATCTGGCGTTCTGCGCAATCGGTAGCGGCCGAAGGGCACGATCGTCATAGGTAGATCGGCACTACAGCAGAATGCGGATCTGACCTTAGTTTTGCTGCGAAGAAGGGCTCAGCACGGCAGGTATCAGCCGCAGCATCCCCTTCGCAGAATTTCGCAATCACAGACACACTGTCCCCCGCGGACGTTCGTGGAGGCAGTCTTTAAAAAATTGCTCGACCTATCTCGCGGGAATTTGGTGCGTTTTTCGCGGCAAGGCTGAGGGACAATTAACAGCGTTCGGCTGCTCGAACCCGTAATAGGGAATCTCAATTCCCTGATGTCTCGAGAAAATTCCGTGTTCTTTTGAGCCTTGGTGATCCGATACGGCGAGCTAAGACCAGTGGATTGTGCACCATACCATGCGGTGCCATTCGTGACGAGATCCAAAAACGTCAAGATTCTCCCTGTAAATTCCCTGTTAGCAGGGAAATGCAACCAGAGAGCGGTTTGCTCGAGACTGCCTCCACCACCAAAAATCCCATCAACAACTTAGGCGAAGCCACGGACCGGGTAAGGGGTTCGGGCCGCAGGCGTGATGCTGCCCGGATTGAGCCCGCGTCCCTCGCGACCGGTGCTCGTGTTATCGTAAGAGTCATGAAGTTCTACCCGAGTCTCGCGGCCTGGTGTGCATGTTGTTGCACTGTGCGCTGGACTTTTGGGTAGATTCGCCTTCAGCGTTTTCGATACCCTGAGCCCGCGCTTCAGCCTCTGCTGACGTGGGCTTTTTCCTTTGTCCCGAACCCCGGAGACTCATGGCAACGAACAGACTCATCGAAGAACCAGCGCCGCTCGAAGCTCCCCACTCGCTGAGCCATATCCGGCAGCTCGAGGCCGAAAGTATCCACATCATCCGTGAGGTTGCCTCCGAGTTCCGAACGCCGGTGATGCTTTATTCCATCGGCAAGGATTCGTCTGTGATGCTGCGCCTGGCACAGAAGGCGTTCTACCCGGCGCCAATACCTTTCCCCCTCCTGCACATTGATACGGGCTACAAGTTTAGCGAGATGCTCGAATTTCGCGACCGCTATACCGCGGGACTTGGCCTGAAACTGATCGTTTGGCGCAATGAAGAAGCGCTGGCGGATGGAGCCAATCCCGTGTCGCTCGGCACACGCCGCTGCTGTGGTCTCCTCAAGACACAGGCCCTGCTTGACGGTTTGCGCGCCCACGGCTTCGATGCAGCCTTCGGTGGGGCGCGCCGTGACGAGGAAAAGTCCCGCGCTAAAGAACGCATCTTTTCTTTTCGGGACAGCGCAGGACAGTGGGACCCAAAGAACCAGCGCCCAGAGCTTTGGAATCTCTTCAACGGCAATATTCATCCAGGCGAAAGCATCCGAATTTTCCCACTCTCCAATTGGACCGAGCTCGACGTCTGGCACTACATCCATCTTGAAAAGATCCCGATCGTCCCGCTTTATTTCGCCAAAGAACGGCGGATGTTGGTGCGCGGTGAGAGCCTGATTCCGGTGGAACAGGGCTTCGTGCGCGGCCTGCCCGGCGAAGAGCAGTGGGTCCGTTGCCGACTGCGCTCCCTTGGATGCAGCCCCTGCACCGGCGCCATCCGTTCCCATGCCGACACTGTTCCCAGGATCATCGCCGAATTGATGGCGATGCGCCACTCGGAACGAGCCAATCGCGTGATCGATCACGATCAGGACGGCTCGATGGAGCTGAAGAAGCGGGAGGGCTATTTCTGATGGCTGCGCAAAGCCAGACCTTCCCATTCGCGGACCCGACCCTCTCCGATGTCGCGGATCAGCGTGTCGATGCACTCCTCGCCGCCGAGCGCCGGAAGGAATTGCTCCGCTTCACCACGGCCGGCAGCGTCGACGACGGCAAGTCGACACTCATCGGCCGGCTACTCTACGACTCCAACAACGTGTATGACGATCACATTGCATCGGTCACCCGCGACTCCGGGATCGATTTCGCGCAGCTCACCGACGGACTGCGCGCCGAGCGGGAACAGGGCATCACGATTGACGTGGCCTACCGTTACTTCTCCACGCCGAAAAGGAAATTCATCATCGCCGATACTCCAGGCCATGAGCAGTACACGCGCAATATGGCCACGGGAGCCTCGACCGCGGACGTTGCGGTGGTGCTGGTCGATGCCCGCAAAGGCATCCTGGATCAGACGCGCCGCCACGCATGCATTGCCGCCCTGCTCGGCATTTCCACGGTGATTGCAGCTGTCAACAAAATGGATCTGACTGGGTTCTCACAGGAGATTTTTGATCAGCATCGGCGTGATCTTCTGGCCCTGTCCGAAGCGCTCGGTATTCCCGAACTGATCGCGGTTCCTGTGAGCGCCCTCGATGGCGACAACGTTGTGCATCGCAGCGCGCGTACGCCGTGGTATGGAGGGGCGAGCCTGCTGGAGATCCTCGAAACAATTCCACTGGCCAGAGATCGAGCTCCCGGCGCCTTCCGTCTGCCGGTGCAGCGCGTCATCCGGCCCGATCAGGATTTTCGGGGCTTTGCCGGCCAGATCGCATCAGGAGTTGTGCGACCTGGCGACGAGGTCATCGCGCTGCCGTCGGGCGTCCGCAGCCGTGTGCGCTCCATTGTGACCTGGGATGGCGATCTCGCGGAGGCACGCGCGCCGCAGTCGGTGGTGCTGACCCTCGAAGATGAAGCTGACATCAGCCGCGGCGACATGCTGGCGAACGTCGCTACCCGGCCGCAGAGCACAAAACGCTTTTCTGCAACCGTTGTCTGGATGCATGCCAGGCCGCTGCGTCCCGGACACGCCTGCCTGCTGAAACACACAACGCATACGGTGCGGGCTCGAGTCACGGAGATCCGCTCCCGCATCAATGTTGAACGCCTCACATCCCATCCGTCCGCTGCACTTGAGCTCAACGGTATCGGTGAAGTGGTGATCGAGACGCAACGCCCGCTGATAGCCGATCTCTATCGGAATCATCGCCTGACAGGGAGCTTTATTCTCATCGACGCCAGCGACAACGCCACCGCCGGAGCGGGGATGATCCGCGCCTTCGAGGATGCGACCCAATCGATACTGCCGGGTGGAGTGATTGTGGTTGGCAATCGTTCGCTGCTGGCGCTTGATCTCGAAGCTCGGCTTCTCGACCGTGGCGCGCTCGTCCTCCGCACTCGCATCAGCGACCGCGACGCTCTGCTGCCGCTGGTCCTGGCCGGCGCGGTTGTCATCAGCGAGAGTACCGGCGATGAGGCCGTCACGATTATCAGCCGCGACGGTGAGGAACGTCCTGCACCCTCCGGCGAGGACCCGGAAGCCATTCTCCGGTATCTCGAGACCATTACGGGGAGAGGCCCCAATGGTCCCGCTCACTGAAAGCCGAATGCGGGATCCAGCCTCAGGATTCATGAGCAGGAAGTAAGACAGGAGAAGGAAATGGAGTTGCTGTTGGGATTTGTCATCGCGGTGCTCATTGCCCTGACCGGCGTGGGCGCGGGCACCATGACGGCTCCCATCCTGATTCTCTTTCTCCACGTGCCGGTCTCCGCGGCCGTGGGCACCGCGCTCTCCTACTCCGCGGCCGTCAAGCTCCTCGTCGTCCCGGTGCAGATTTGGCGAGGTCGGGTTGTTTGGCGAACTCTGGGAATCATGCTGCTCGCCGGCATTCCCGGAGTCGTCATCGGGGCCCTCCTGTTTCACGACATCGTCCGCCTGCAAAACAGCAGGGGCTGGCTCTATCTGGTGCTTGGCGCGATGATTGCATTCTCCTCTGCCTGGCATATCTATCGCCACTTTCGCCCTGCCCGGACGAATGAGAATCGCCGGGGGCGTCCGGTCTGGCTCGCGAGTGCCATGTTTCCCGTCGGCGCAGAAGTCGGCTTCTCATCGTCCGGTGCCGGAGCGCTCGGCACCATCGCGCTGCTCGGCCTCACTCGCCTTGAAGCGGCGCAGGTCGTTGGCACGGATCTGGCCTTCGGCCTCTGCCTTTCCGTGGTTGGCGGAGGAATGCACCTGGCCACCGGGGGCTTCGACTCAGGCCTCCTCGTGCGGCTGATCGTTGGGGGAATGCTGGGCGCGATCGCCGGAACTACGCTGGCTCCGCGGATCCCCGCGCGAGCCATGCGCCTGGCTCTCGCCCTCTGGCTCCTCACCGTGGGCCTGCAGTTGTGTTACCGGGGCGTCACTCTGTGAGGCAGTTAAGTATGGAGCCGTCCTGATGTCGGGCCCAAAATGAACGCCGCAGGCAACACTCTTCGACCATGAGCTTCTCGCGCAAACCATCGACGCTCGCAGCATCCGCCGCCCCGCGCACGCTGGTCTGTTGTTGTCGCTAGAGATACTTCTCCGAGCAATACCCCCATTTCAGATTCTTGACCGCGCCGCGCCGAAATGACCCGCGCTGGCCAACCCTCAGGAGAAAGACATGAGCTTCCGTAATCTGCAGCTGTTTCTTCTTGTCGCCTCACTTATGCTTCCGGCTTCGGCGCTGCGCGCGCAAATCGTTGGCGCAACGATCAACGGAACCGTGCGAGACTCCACAGGAGCCGTGATCGCCGGCACCACGGTTACGGTCCGCAACACGCAAAATGGAGCAACACGCGTGGTGATCACGGATGGCAGCGGCTACTTCTCCGCCCCCGCCCTGGCGGTCGGGGAGTACTCGATCGTGGCTGCACACGAAGGATTCCAGTCTCAGCAGCAAAACGGTGTCTCTCTCACGGTCGGTCAGAGTCTGAACCTGAATTTCACTCTGGCCATCGGAGCGGCGCAGCAGGAAGTCGTGGTGAACGCTACTCCAGCGTCCGTTAACACCACAACCCAACAAACCTCCGGCCTCGTCAATGAGCGACAGGTCAAAGAACTGCCCCTGAACGGGCGAAGCTACGATGAGCTCATCACGCTGAATCCGGCTACTGTGAACTACACCGCCGAAAGGTCCGGAAGTATCGGCACTTCAAACTCGTCGGTCGGCAACATGTTTGCGGTGAGCGGTCGCCGCCCTCAGGACAACCTCTTTCTTCTGAATGGCATTGAGTACACTGGCGCGTCGCTCATCAATGTCACGCCAGGCGGTACCAGCGGGCAGCTGCTGGGCGTGGACGCGGTTCGCGAATTTAATGTTGCCACTGACACCTATGGTGCCAGTTATGGCAAACGCGATGGGGCCCAGGTCAGCATCGTTACTGCATCCGGAACGAACCATCTGCACGGCACTGCGTTCGAGTTCCTCCGCAACAGCGCGCTCGATGCCCGGAACTACTTCGATGCCGGGTCAATCCCTGAGTTCCAGCGCAATCAGTTCGGCGGATCGCTCGGCGGTCCGTTGCGCAGAGACAAGTTGTTCCTCTTTGGCAATTACGAGGGCTTTCGCCAGAACTGGGGATTGAGCGCGGTCACGCTCGTTCCGGACAACGTCTCCCGAGCCGCGGCGGCGCAGTCGGTTCAGCCGCTGCTGGCTCTTTGGCCGGTAGCCAATGGGCCGGAACTCGGCAATGGGATCGCGGAAGCCTTCAGCCATCCCGAACAGCGAATCCGCGAAGATTTCGGCACCACCCGCTTCGATGCCAACGTCAGTCCCCGCGATCAGGTGGTCGCGGTCTACACCGTCGACGACAGCGACGCCAATACGCCCACTCAGAATCCTCTCAGCCTGGTGTCGGAAAGCCTGCGCGAACAGGTCGCCAGCGTGCAGGAGCAGCACATCTTTTCGCCGGCGCTGCTCAACACCGCCCGCTTCGGCTTCTCGCGGGCAGCATACGTCTTCCAGGGCACCACGCCTGTCAGCCTTCCCGGCTGGGTTGTCGGCAAACCGATCGGGGCAATCGTCATCAGCGGCAGCACCGCCTCGAACGGAGCGTCCCAAATAACCCAGGCCGGCACCAACGTCGGCAGTAATAACACCACCGCACGCAATCTGTTTACCCTCGATGACCACGCCTACTGGTCGAAGGGCCGCCATCAGTTCGAAGCGGGAGTCTGGCTCCAGCGTCTTCAGTCGAATGATCTTCTGGCCCAGGACCAATACGGACAGGCTTCTTTCAGCACTCTCGCCTCCTTCCTGCAGGGGACCGTTGCCACCTTCACCGTTGTGCCCTCACCTACCGAACTTGGCTGGCGTTCTCTCGAAGGAGCCTGGTTCCTGGAAGATACAGTCAGGATTGCCTCGCGCTTCGAGTTCCGCGCCGGGTTCCGTGCCGAATCCACCAATGGATGGAATGAGGTCCAGGGGCGCGCCTCCAACTACGCCATCGTTGACGGCGTGTTGCAGACCCAGCCAGTCGTCGGCAATTCAGCGCTAACCACGAATCGCGCCATCTTCCTGCCCAATCCGCGCATCGGTTTCGCATGGGATGTGTTCGGTAAGGGGACCACAGCCGTCCGCGGCGGTTTTGGCCTCTACCACAGTCTGCTCGATACGCTGGACTACCGCCTCGATCAGACGGCGCCTTTCAACACCGCTGAGTCCATCAAAAACATCGAGCTTTCGAACCTGAGCCTGTCGCCCGGAACCCCGCCTCCGGCCGGCGCTCTGATCTCTCCCAGCAACGTGCAGCCGGATATCTCCACGCCGGCCGTCCTCGAATGGAGCTTGCACGTCGAACAGGCCATCGCTCCCCATACGACCCTGACCGTTGGATACGTGGGGTCCCACAGTTACCACCAGATCCTCTCCGAAGATATGAACGAGCCGGTGCCGCAGTTCCTTCCCAATGGAGCGGCGTACTATCCGCCGGGTTCGAAGGACGCCAATCCCAGCCTCGCTAATTCCACCTCCTGGGTTTCTCAGGGAGTCGGCTTGTACAACGCGCTCGAGGTCGACGTGCGACGCTCTTTCGCTCACGGATTCCAGTTTCGCGGCGACTACACGTTTTCCAGGAATCTCGATGACGGCTCGGCGTGGAATACGAGTGTCAGCGGCAACACCCCGGCGTATGTCGAATTCCCGTTGCGCCCGAAACTCGACTGGGGCCCCGCCGCTACCGACGTGCGCCATGCCGCTGCCATCAACGCCAGCTACGATCTGCCCCTCGGCCGCGATCGCCATTTCTTCGGCGATGCTCCACAGCCGGCGCGCTTTCTGGTCAGCGGATGGACCGCGAGCGGCATCCTGAACGTCAATTCCGGATTCCCTTTCTCACCGCAGCTCGGCTATAACCCGACCGGCAACGGCGATACCCGCAACCCGGTCCGCCCGGACTGGAACCCGGCATTTCATGGCCAGCTTTACCCGCGCACCGCGGTCCAGTACTTCAACCCAAATGCATTTCTTCCGCCCGCTGCCGGCACATATGGTAATGTCAGCCGCGACTCGCTTACTGGACCAGGCCTCGCAGAGCTGGACTTTTCCGCGGCGAAAACTTCTTCCCTCAGGGAGAATCTGCATCTCCAGTTCCGGGCCGAGTTCTTCAACATCCTGAATCACACGAACTTCCTCACCCCGAACGAGGTCGTCTATGCTTCAGCCACAAGCGGAATCTCTCCAACCGCGGGCCTCGTGACCGCGACATCAACAACCTCACGCCAGATTCAGTTCGGCGCGAAATTGTCCTTCTAGCGTTGTTTGCTTTGTACGGCGACTACCGACTCAACCTGACGATCCTGACAGTTCAGTCGCGGTTCCTGACCATCGGAGGGCGCGAATCGTGGCTGCGTCGCTCGGCTCCGTATGCGTCCAGATAGCCTTTGCGCAGCAGAAATTCCATTACCTGCTGTGTACCCTCCTGCGGTGTCATTTCGGAGGCAGCAATTCGGATGTCTGGGTGCTCCGGTGGCTCGTACGGATCGTCCACGCCTGTAAAGGACTGGAGCTGTCCGCTGCGGGCCTTTGCGTAGAAGCCTTTGACGTCGCGCTGCTCACAGATATCCACGGGGGTGTCCACGAATATCTCCACAAAGCGATCGCCCATCAGTCGCCGAACCTGACTGCGCGCCTGCTGATAGGGACTCACCGCCGCGCAAACCGCGACACCGCCATGACGCACGATCTCCGAAGCCACAAATCCAATCCGCTGAACGTTGATGTCCCGATCGGCGCGCGAGAAAGTCAGCCCTCGCGAAAGCTGCGTTCTCACGATATCCCCATCCAGCAGCGTCACGCGCCGGCCGCGCTCCATCAATTGCACCATCAATTGCTCGGCGATAGTCGACTTGCCGGCCCCAGGCAGTCCAGTGAACCAGACGCAGAAGCCCGCGGAAGAGGCGGGAGTTTTTGAGGAGTTAGCCTGATGCGCTTTACTCCCGAACTGCGCTGGCTTCCGAATAACAGCCTGTAATCCCACTTCGGCAATGGTTTCCGGCAGCGCTCCCGCGGAAATGCAGGCGGGGTCCTCTTCGGATCCTTCTCCCGGAGACGGCGGATCGAAAAGGTAGTAGTCTGCGCCGAAGTTCCTGTGAATGACGGCGTTCAACAGAATTCTTCGGACTGTCTTCACTCCGATCGCCGCCGGCAGATAATTCAGAATCGCCCTTAAACCGAAAGATGCTTCAAACTCGCTCGCGCAATCACGAAGACGTATGTATGAATCAAAATCGTCCAGGCGTTCGCTGGATGCGAAAACATTCAGCAACAAGCACGCCTGCAGCCTTTCACACTCCTGCCGAAGTCGCTCTCCCTGCCCCCTTTCCCGCGGATCCCATTGGTCTGCTGCCAGGATGGAGCCACAGTCCATCTTCGCCACGAATCGCCGCACCTCGACAGGGGTCTTATACAGATGCGAAAAGAGCAGCGGCTTCCCCACCCGGAGAACTTCGGGCCTTCCGCTGAGGGCCAATGTCGGCCCGGATCGCGAAGTGCCGGCGATCTCGAAAGCCTCTTCAATTGTGACCACCGCAAGAACGTGATTGGATGAGTTACGCAGCGCAACGCGCTCGCCTTCCCGATATGTGCCGCCTCTGTCGGCGGGAAGAATCAAGGGCACGGGAAAAACTGATCCATCTGCCAGGCGGCACGTGGTTCTGACGCTCTCGTAATCCGCTCGTCCCATGAAGCGCTCGATCGGCGAGAGCGCGCCGATTGCCATCATCTGCAGCCAGCCGGCTGTTGCCGAAGAAAGCTGGAGAGACGCGAGCGACTTCACCTCTTCATTCAGCTGTTCGCGTTTCTCGCTGCTCACCACAAGGTCGGTTGGCGGCAAATCGACGCCACTGGGCGCGGTGTTGCCGGCTTTCGACACGCTCTCGGTCATGAAAGCGCCCCTTCGCGAAGAGGGTTGCCGGTTTTCGCAGCCCGTCCATGTCCGATCGATGATTCTGTTTCCGCAAACATCTTCAGAAATAGTTCCCCCACCAGCTGTGGAATCCGTAGGTTCCCTTCATGCCCCGTTCCCAATTCAATGCCCGGCTTCGTGGCGCCATGAAAATCTGATCCCCCCGTCATCGCCAGACCGTATTTTTCGGCGAGCGCGCACATGCGCCATACATCATCCCTCGAGTGTTCCGGGTGAAAACACTCCAGCGCTCCCAGCCCGTGGGCCGCATAGTGGCGGATCGTTTCCTCGAGAAACGTCCAGTCACACGAAATCCTGATCGGATGTGCAAGGGACGGGAGCCCGCCAGCCCTCCGCACCATCTCCACAGCGACTGCCAGGGACGGCTCGTCCCTCTCAACCCAGGCCTTTCCTCCTTCGCTCAGGTAAATATCGAATGCCTCCTTCAATGAGCGGACATATCCCTTCTGCAGAAGAGCCGCTGCGAAATGAGGCCGCCCAACCTGACGCTGCGCCAGAGCCTGCACCTCGCGCCATTCGATTTTCACTCCAAGCTCCTGAAGTCGACTCAGCAACACGGCGTTCCGCTGCATCCGGCTCTCCTGCAGTTTCTCCAGCCATTCGCGAAAAATCGCTCCCGGCTCTTCGGCGAAGTACCCCAGCAGGTGGACGGAGCGTTCACAGCCGGCGAGGTGGGTACTGAGTTCAACGCCGCACAGCAGCTCGATTCCGATCTCGCTGGCCGCATCACGGATCATCCCGTATGCCTGAATCGTGTCGTGGTCTGTGACGGCAAGGAACGAAATGCCCATCGCCTGCGCTTTTTCCAGCAGCGCGGACGGGGTCAGTGTTCCGTCGGAGCAGGTCGTGTGACAGTGAAGGTCGATCAATGCTCTGATGTATCCCGGCGTGAAATTTTCTCGATTCTGCTAAAGACGAAATTGTGAAGCGAAAGTTGCTCGGTTTCGGTGCGGAGAGGGTCAGTTTCCAGTGTTGATCTCATCCTGTAGGCTGAAGCCATGCTGCTTGCCGCTTCGGTTTATACGATGCAGAACGAGCGCCTTCGTGCGCGCTGGAAACTCGAGGGCGGGTTGCCGCCTGTGCCCGGTCAAAAAGTGATGTCCAGCCTCACCACCGGTCAGAAGCAGTCCGATATCCCCCTCACCTGGCTTCGAGAAGAATATCGCTTCCAGCCTGACGATGTCCTGGGGCCAACTATGGAAGTCGGCTCCGACTATGCAGGCACATTCGTCGTATATGACTGGAGCTCTCGCGAGATCATCTGGCAGTCCGACTGGGGCAATCTGCTTCCCAACCCCGCAGGGTACTGCTTTGCCGACGAAATCCTTTACATGAACGACTTCGAGGCAGGAAACATCTTTCGCATTGCTGTCGAGCCCGAACCAGGCCGGCTGCTGCAGCGTCTTTCTAACCCTTCATTTAACGATCTCCACAGTCTGGAACGCACCAGACGCGGTCTGCTGGCTGCTTCCTGCGGAACCGATCTGGTGATTGAAGTCGATCTCCAGGGCCGCAGTCTCTGGGAATGGTGGGCCGCTGAGCACGGCTACACCGTCACTCCCTCAGGAGAATCGCGCCTGAGCGGCCGCGGCGCAGAACATCGCAACCGTTACTATCACACCCGCTACCAGGCCACGCATGTCAACTGTGCCACGGTCCGCGATCCGGAGGAGCGGTTCATCCTCTGCCTGCTCTTTCACCAGGGAACCCTGATACAGATCGATCGTTCGCTGCCCAGCGACCAGCAGCACGGTGAGATCGTTCTTGAAGGCCTCGCCCGGCCTCACAGCCTGGAAAAGATTCCCGGAGGGTGGCTCTTCTGCAACAGTCTTGGCAAAGAACTCGTGCTTCTGGACGATGATCTGAAACTCGCTGGAAATATTCCGTACGACGGCGGCTGGATTCAGGACTGCACGCGGCTTCCCAACGGGAACATAGTATTGAATGACGTCGATAACTCGGTGCTGGTCGAATTTTCTCCCCCTGAATGGAAAATCGTGAGCCGAACCCGCTATCCCGGATCGTGGCGCATGGGCGAGCTTGTTGTTGTGCCTGCGTCGCACGAGCCGGCGTTCGTGCGCGCCGCCGCACCTC
>JBAUZR010000702.1:0-6026 GCA_049585375.1 Acidobacteriaceae bacterium | reverse complement strand
GTGAAGCCCTGATTGAGCAGGGTGTCAACGATATCGTGGTAGCGGGCAAAGGTGTTGGGCACCGGCGAGCCCGGCTGGAAGAGGCCATGGTTGATCGGCGGGACATGGCCCCAGAGGTGGCCATAGAAAGGGACACCAAGAACGATCTTGTACGCCGGCACCCCCGCGCGCTCGAAACTCCGCACCGACATGTCGGCCGAGATATGCTTTGGGTCCGCCGGATCGGTATAGAGTGGCGCGTGATTGCCCGTGGTTCCCTCGTCGCCCGGCTCGTAGTAGTCGTAGGCCATCAGATTCACGGAATCGACGAAGCGCGCGGCCCGGTGCATATCCGTATGATCGAGAAAATCGTCAGAAGCACCCGCGGCGATCGACAGCAGCAGAGGCCGCCCCAGTTTTCGTTCCTCGCGATGGAATCGCCTGCGGAGCCCGGCCAGCAACAGAGTGTAATCTCTTCCGTCTTCGGGGCGAAAGCGATTGCCGGCGCCAATCTGGCCTGGATACTCCCAGTCAATGTCCAGACCATCGAGGTTGTAATGTTCCACGAAGGCGATCGCGCTCTCGATGAAGCGCGATCGGCTTTCCGGCGTAAGAGCCGCGTCGGAAAAGTTGCCGGACCACAGCCATCCACCCACGGAAATCAATACCTGCAAAGACGGGTTCTCCTGTTTGAGCGCGACCAGAGCGGCGAGATTGGGAGCATCAGCGGGGCTGATGGCCACAATTCGGCCGTCCTGGATATTCGCAAAGGCGTAATTGATGCGGGTCAGCTTCCGTACTGCGATTTCGCCGGGTTGAATGACGTGATCCCGGGGAAAGACGTACGCAATCACTACCGGGCTAGCTCGCCGGTGCGCACTCGGTTCTGGCCGCGAAGCCAGAGCAGGCATCGCACAGGAGATCAGCGCCACGGCCAATATGATTGGTCGCAACATGTTCACTCGGCGGCAGCGCCGGACAGTTCCCAATCTCTCCTCGGGACGAATCAGAACCTATCATGGCACGAACGTCTGGGGTTTGCCCGGTTTGCCATCCGTCTCCGTCAATTCCAGGTTATAGTCGCAGCCATACTCATGCGGCCAAACTCAACGATCCGGTTCATTCCCGTGTTTGCGGTTCTCTGTTGCTGCACGCTCTTGGCGCCGCTGTCCGGCGCCCAGATAAGGGTTCTCGTCGATCAGGTCGGTTACGAAACGGCCGCACCCAAGGGAGCGCTGATCGAAAGCACGCGGGATACAGGCCTGTCCGGCTTCGACCTGGTTGACAACGATTCTGGCCGCACAGTTTTCTCCGGAACGCTGCAGCGGGAGGGCTCGGTCGATCACTGGAAAGGCTGGCATTTCTGGATGGCGGACTTCTCGTCCTGGCGAACTCCCGGCCATTACCGTTTGCGCATCACCACCGCGGATGGAACGGTCAGCTCCTGTGCCTTCGAGATCGGCAACGATCTGCTGGAACGGAAGACGCTGTCGAATGTCATCTACTATTTCAAGGGCCAGCGCGCCAGCGGCGACATGGATCAGGCCGACCGACATCTGCTTCTGCCGGAGAAGCCGGGCGGAACCATCGACATGCACGTCGGCTGGTATGACGCGACCGGCGACTATGGTATCCACCTCTCCCACCAGAATCCGACTTCGTACTTCAATCCACAGCAGGTGCCGCTGGTCGCCTGGACGCTCCTCGCCAGTTATGACCTGCTGAAGGATCGCCATGACGACAATTTCAGCGAATACGAGCGTCGGCTGCTTGATGAGGGCCTTTACGGCGCCGACTTCCTCGTTCGTATCTGGCGGCCCAACGGCTCGTTCCTTGAGAGCATCAATGCGCCGGGACCCGAGAAACTAGCCAAAGACCGCGCCATCGGCAATCCGAACTGGCGCACGCGAATCAAAACCAGCGCCAATCAGTCAACGGAAACCGTTGGCACGGTGACCGGTCCCCATGCCTATGAGGCCGGCTTCCGCGCCGGCGGCGGAATGGCCATCGCGGCGCTCGCTCTTGCCAGCACCATGCCCGAAGATGGCGACTTCTCGCGGTCGCGCTACCTGTCCACGGCCGAGGCGGCGTTCTCTTTTCTCGAAGGCCACAACGCCGAGCTGCTGAACGACCATGTCGAGAACATTCTCGACGACTACTGCGCCCTGATGGCAGCCACGGAGATCTATCGCGCCTCGCACCAATCGATCTATCTTGAAGCGGCCGACCGCCGTGCTGACCGCCTGATGTCGCGGCTGATCAGTTCCGGACCATTTCGGGATTATTGGCGCGCCGATAACGGAACACGACCGTTCTTTCATCCGTCCGATGCCGGGCTCCCGGTAATCAGCTTGCTGCGCTACGCGGAGATCGCGTCTCCACAGCAGCGGGTTCGAGTCTTGCAGACCGTAAGAGAGTCCCTTCAATTCGAGCTTCGGACGACTCGCGAAGTGAACAATCCATTTGGCTACGCGCGTCAACTGGTGCGTATGGGGGATGGTCAGGTACGCACTGCTTTCTTTTTCCCGCATGATACGGAAGCGGCTCCCTGGTGGCAGGGGGAGAATGCGCGCCTTGGCTCTCTGGCCGCTGCCGCGCGCATGGCGGCGCCGCTCTTTGCCGACGATCCACCGTTTCATGACGCTCTCGAGAGCTACGCAGATGATCAGCTGCACTGGATTCTGGGCCGCAATCCCTTCGGCACCTGCATGCTGATGGGCAGCGGCCAGGGCAATGCGGCCTACATGTTCTTCCGTTCCTGGAAATACACTAATGCTCCCGGCGCCATCATCAACGGCATCACGGCTGCGACCAACGATGAGGACGGCATCGCCTTTAATGAGGGCTATGCGGTCACGGGTAAAGACGACGACTGGCGCTGGACCGAACAGTGGCTGCCGCATGCAGCCTGGTATCTCTTCGCGGTAGCACTGCCCCACCGCTAAAATTGTTCTGCTTTCGGGCGACGCAGCGTGCCAGCCGCGTGCTGCATCTCTTTGCGAATCTCTGCGGGATCGTCCATGTCCACGAGCTCGGCAGCTTCTTTGCGAGTCTTCGGATGAGCGAAGCGCGCTTTCGCCGGGGCAAAAACGCGCGGATCGGAAGGCTGGATCCTGAATGCACCGAGATGTGGATGATCGTCCCAGATGCCGGTCATCTGGCCGGCAAGCGCATCTTCGAGATTGAGCGATCCGAGGCCAAGGAGCTCGTCGATTGTGCGCAGGATAGAGCCCATGCTGGTGTGCTGGTGCGATACGGAGCCGGGCCGAACCCAGGGACTGGCGACCAGCAGCAGACTGCGATGCGCGTCCACGTGATCGACGCCGCCCTGTGCATCGTCTTCCGTGACAAAGACGGCAGAGTCTTTCCAGATTGGAGTAGTGCTGAGGAAGGCAACCATGCGGCCGAGGGCGAGGTCGTTATCGGCCACGTAGGAAGCGCGGTACGGGTAGCCATCGGCAGGGCGCGGACTGGCCGTGTGGTCGTCGGGCAGGCGGATGACGATGAGCGCGGGGATGGACCCCGCGGCGAGACGCCCGCGAAAATCGCGTTCGAATTCGGCGGCGCGGAACTGATCGGGAATGCCGAGATTGAAGGTGGGGTAGCGGCGGTCGCTGTGCTCAAAGACGGGCAGCGGCAGAGGTGCGTTGAGGAGCAATCGCTGGCCCTCAGGCGCGGCGCCGTCCATTTCGTCAGAGCCCTCGATCTCGAGGCCCTCGCCGTAATTCAGCACGCCGCGGCCGGCATTGGCGATGTGCTCCCACAGGGAGCCGAACTGGGGCAGATCTTCCGGCATGGGCGCATCGGCGCCCCCGAACATCGCGCGACGTCCGGGCTGGGAAGCGCTGGCGTTGCTGGTGCGATGGCCGCCGTAGTTGGAGGTCCAGGCGGTATTGAAGAACGTGGTGGGATTCACTCCAACCACCCAGCGGTGGCCGTCGGCAGAAACATCACTGTCAACGAAATAGTTGTCGCTGATGGCGAACTGCTGCGCGAGGGTATGCAGATCGGGCGTGACGCGCAGATGCCGCGCATCGGGATTCTCCTCCACCCAGCCATCGAGACCATAACGCGCGAGCGAGGGGTCGCCGTTGACATTGGGCAGATCGCCGAGCAACTCGTCGAAGGTGCGATTCTCACGGATGACGAGGAAGCAGTGGCGCAGATGCGGCAGCGGCGGCTGCCCCGCGATGTCCGCGAGATTGCCCTCAAGGACTGTCTGGGTGAGTGTGGTGGGGGGCGGCAGATCGGCGAGGCGAATCACGCTCAGACTGCCATATTCGAGCGAGCCGACATAGGTGGGAGCACCGGCGGCGTGGCCGCTGCCGGCATTGGGACCGGTGCCCCGGCCCTTTGTGTTCACAACGTAGAGGGTGGCGCCATCAGGCGATAGCGCGACGGCGGTGGGGTTCCATCCCACAGGAATGTGCTCACGCACACGCATGGAGGCCGCGTCCACTACGGCGACAGCATCGATGCCGGACTCCGCCACATAGACGCGGTCGGCGCGAACGGTAACACCGCTCGGCATGACGCCGCGCAGGGGGCGACCGCGCGAGTCGCGAAATCGCGAACCGAACTGTGCCGCTTCAAAAGGGGACAACGCAGTCTGGGCCAGCAACCGCGTGCCGTCGGCACTCACCTTGGCGAGAGCGTCGTCATGCGCGAGGGTGACGTAGACGGCATCTGCGTCCGCGGCAACGCCGGTAGGCGCGGAGCCTCCCACCGTGGTTCCGGGTGTTTCGGAGATGGGTGTTCCCAGGTGAAGGCGGGCAGTGAGAACGGGACGGTCCGGATCGCGGATGTCATAGGTCCAGAGCGAGCTGCCGCTGAGCGAATTCTCATCGCCCAGGCCGGGAATCTTGTGGCCGTCCGTCGTGATCCCCTGGCGCGCAGCAGCCGATGGATAGCCAAACGGCGGGAAACGCAGCCCGCTGTGAAGCGGATCGCGATCATCGACGCCAGGCAGTGTGGTGTATTCGAAGAGTCCCGTGTTAGTCAGGTAGAGCCTCTGCCCATCCGAAGAGAGCGCCATCATCAGGGGATAGCGACCGGTGGCTATGGAGACGATGCGGGTGCGGCTGGCGACATCGATGACGACGATGCGCCAGTTGCCCTGATCCAGCGCATACAGCGTCCGGCCGTCGTTCGAGACGAGAATCATTGCGGCGAAGCTGTCGCTGTAGTTCTGGCCGGCAGTGGGTCCGTCGAGAGCGATTGTGCTTGCGAGGGCGAGAGGTGCTCCCTTCGTTAACGGCGCGGCCCGATACGCGAGAATTTTGCCGGAGTCGCCACTGGCCACCCAGAGGATGGAGCCGTCGGGTGACCACACGGCGCCAGTGTGGACGTCGAAGCGGTCGTCGTGCTGAGCGGAGCTCGCAGGAAACCGCTGCACCTGAGGCTGCTCCGAGGCGGGATCGTTGATGAGGTTCAGCGCGAAAGGGAAGCCAATAGAGGGGATTGCCATCCGGCGGCCGTCGCGCGAGAGCGCCAGCGCGAACGGATAGGGCGCAAGCGGGATCCAGTTGCCTGCGGGATGGATGACGCGCCCGTTGGGTAACTGCACATCGAGATGGCTCTCCGCAATGCAGCCAGATCTGACCGTGCAGACAAGGAGAATTGAGAACAGGATGAGCGGCCAACGATTCATTGCAGTTATCATGCATGCTCCAGGTGAATGAGGGAACAATTGCATCCGGAGTAACTCGATTGCAACCAGCCCCGGACGAGAACTGACCTAAGCCCGCGGGAGTTAGCCTCAACAGACCTTTGAGCAGTAATCGTCGTCTGCGCGTGCGTCGGCTTTGTCTCGCCGTTGCGTCAGAAAGTCAGGTTGAGCGACCTTTTTTCAGCGAATCTCAATCTTGCACTGAAACGCTTTGTAGTTGGCACCGTTGGACGCCGGGTTTCAACCAGGGCTTGTGGGCGAATAAATGGCGAACATCGCCTGCCATCCGACGTCGTTGTCGTTGTGTCTGCTTTCGGGTAACGGGTGGTTCGCTCCGGTATCACTCCCGCGGCGCAAACCTTTTAATAAATCGCTTGAC
>JBAUZR010000701.1:0-4942 GCA_049585375.1 Acidobacteriaceae bacterium | reverse complement strand
ATACGCGTCTGTTTGGCTTCGACCCCGAAAAGGGCACGCCGTCTTTTGAAGAGTTCCTCCAGCGCGTTCATCCCGAAGATCTGCCACACGTGCTCGCAACTTTTCAGGCGTTGATGCGATCGGGTGGGGATCTGGATTTGCAGTACCGAGTTGCACCCCCTGGCGGTCCGGTGAGATATTTGCACGCGATTGGTCATCCGACCCTCAAGCAAAACGGCTCCCCCGGCGAGTACGTTGGCATCACAATCGACATTACCGAACGCAAGCGAGCAGATCAGGAGCGCGAAAGGCTGCACCAGCTCGAGGCCGATCTGGCGCACATGAACCGCGTCACAACCATGGGCGAGCTGACGGCTTCACTGGCCCATGAGGTGAATCAGCCGATCACCGCTGCTATGACCAGCGCGAGAACGTGCATGCGATGGCTGGCGCGCGACACGCCAAATATTGAGCGGGCGCGCGAAGCGGCGACCCGGGTTGTGGACGTGACGGACCGGGCGGCGAAGATCATCAACCGCATCCGCCTCCTTTTCAGAAAAGGGACTCCGGAGCGGCGACTTGTTGACGTCAACGAGGTAGTCGGCGATATCCTCGCACTGCTGCGGGACGAGTCCAACCGTTACAGGATCTCCATTCGGACGGAGCTTGCCGCGGATCTTCCGAGGGTCCTGGGCGATCGCATCCAGCTTCAGCAGGTGCTGATGAACCTGATGATCAACAGTATCGATGCGATGAAGGATGCGGATGGCATTCGGGAGCTTGCTTTCAGGTCGCAGCGGGAAGCTGATGATCGTGTACTGATTTCGGTCAGCGACACCGGCGTTGGGCTGCCGCCCAAGGCAGACGAAGTGTTCAGCCCGTTCTTTACGACGAAGGCCGAGGGTACCGGGATGGGGCTCGCCATTAGCCGATCCATTGTCGAATCGCACGGCGGGCGGTTATGGGCGACTTCGAATGCCGGCAGAGGTGCGAGTTTTCATTTCACGCTGCCCGTCGCCGTTGAGGCCAGACCCGGCCAGCATCCGGTTCCGGCCTCCCGGCAGGCATAAAAGCCCCCGCCCTCCTGTTACTTCGGCAGAACAACGTACTGGCGCCCCGGAGCTCTGCGGATAGTGGAAATCGGCAGCTTCAGGTGTGCCTGCGCCATTTTGTCGGGCATGCGAGAGATCCATTCGTTCAGCGAGATGCTCTGGTACTGCGAAGTCCTGAACATTTCGAGAAAGATCAGATCTTCGGAACCGGTGTTTTCGATGTAATGCGCCGCCATGGTGGGAACAAAGCCGACGTCGCCGGCGTTGAAGTCCATGGTGCGGGCTTTCGCTCCCGTGTAGGTGACGGTCATGCGGCCCTTGCCCTGGATCCAGTATTGCCATTCGCTGCCGTTCGGATGCCAGTGCAGCTCGCGCAGACCACCGGGCCTGACGGTCACGATTCCGGTGGCAACGTGTTTCGAAACCGTGAAGTTGGTGGAGTCGATTATGCGTGCCGATCCTCCTGTGGTTTCCGCGTTCGGTTTCATGGTCATTGCGCCGTGGAAGGTGTACTGGTTGACCGTCTCCAGCCGCGAGCCCAGAAACCGCTTGTCGTCCTCCAGAGGACCAGGGAGATCGGCCGGAAAGATATAGAGCTCGGTGGCGGGAAGCTGATTCCATTCCTGGCGGTTCCAGCCCATATTTTTCTGGATCACTTCCGGCGGAATGTGCGCGAGCGTTTCGGACAACAGGAAGGTGTCGTCCTCAGAAAAGTCACCCTGATCGAACACCAGCAGGAACTCGCAGCCGGGGCCTTCCAGACCCTGAATGGAATGCGGATAACCAGCGGGGAAATACCAGAGGTCTCCGCGCTCCACATCGTCAATGAACATCTTGCCGTCCGGCTGCATGATGCTGACGCGGGCTTTGCCAGTGAGCATGATTGCCCATTCGTCAGCGAGGTGCCAGTGCAATTCACGGAAGGAGCCCGCTGTCAGGCGCATGTTGACACCGGCGAGATCCCTTGACTGGCCGATCTCGCGCTGTGTTACCTGATGGGTCCATCCCCCGCCCTGGACGCGTTTCGGAGTCAGGTCGAATGAGTACCAGAAGGGCGCCGGATTCCCTCGGTCCGTGAAGGGCGGCAGATTTGAGTCCGGGTTCAGTTCAAGCAGGGTTTTGTTTTCTGGTCCCGGATCGCTGGCATAGTCGCCAGTGAGGCCCAGCTCTTTTTCCTGACGGGTTTGGCCAAGAGCGGCCGCGCCGGAGAGCAGGGTGGCGCCGGCCATGGCTGCCGTTCCCATAAAAGCTCTGCGGCTCAGGAGGTCCGGTCGATCCGGATCCGGCTGGTTCTCGTGAAGGCGTTCGTCTGACTCTGCAGTGGCGCCCGCCGTTGCGAGGCCGTCTTGTTTCTTCATTGTCTTATCCCTTCGTAAGGTGAATCCGTTCGGGTTCATGCCCGGAGCGGGCCTCTCGGTTCGGTGCTCAGGTTACGGTCTCGCATGTTACAGCTGTCCTTCCGATCATGGGGAGGAGCGATTCTTTGTAGGCCGAGCGGCTCCGCGGGCATGATATTGTTCCTGAGCAGAGAAGCGTCGTGCCGCTCGAATTCTCGGTCACAAGGATTCTGCGAATCATCAGAGAAAGTCCCCGGTGCAGGAAAATGGTAATTGCGGCCGTCCCGCTGAATGGCCCGACGAAGCTGAAGTCGGCCGTCCGTCATGAACGTTCCGTCATGAAGTCAGAGACGGCAATTTGCTGGCCAATCAAAAACTGGGTTATCGCCAACGACGGCAAAACACGGAACCAGGTTTCTGCAACCGGAGTGTCAGGATCGCAACTTATTCGTGACAAGGATCCGTCGGTCTTTTGTCACCTCGAGGTTGTCACCGCAATTCGTGTTCACAGGGAGCGCACCGATGCAGGGTAGATTGGGTCCCGCTGGTGAGTGAATGAACTCGCTGATTTTTGGAGATTCTTCCAACGGAACCGGGTGGCCACAGAAGCAGCAGGTGGGCGCCGTTCAGCCATGAAGGGCTGGACCATTGGCGATGGCGGGAGGGTAATCGCAACCAGTCTGGGGTGTTTCCCCGACCCTGTTCGCACCGGCGTTCCACGTGGGCCGTGCAATGCCGAACTTCTTCATTCTCGCCATGAGCGTTGTACGTTTGACGCCCAGTTTGGCTGCGGCTCCGGCGGGTCCGCCGATGATCCAGTCCGCATCCCTGAGCGCCTGGAGGATCAGAGCACGTTCAACGTCCTTCAGCTTGGTGGGTACGGTGGTGGGTGAGTTGTTTGCCGCTGTGGGCGCCAGCGGATTGGCAAGAGTGCCGTCGCTGGAAAGAATGATGGCCCGCTCAATGACGTTCTGCAGTTCCCGAATGTTCCCCGGCCAGTCGTAGGCAATGAGTGCAGCCAGGGCTTCCTGCGGGATGCGGGTGATGCTCCTGCCAACGCGGCGAGAATACGTTTCGACGAAATGCCACACCAGTGGAATGACGTCATCCCGCCGCTCGCGCAGAGGTGGCAGGTGAACAGGAAAGACATTCAGGCGGTAGTAGAGGTCGCTGCGGAATTCGTCGCGTCTCACCATTTCGCCTAAATCGCGGTGCGTGGCGGCAACCACCCGGACGTCAACACGGTGCGTCTGACCACTCCCCAGGCGCTCGAATTCCTGTTCCTGCAGGACGCGCAGCAATTTGGGCTGCGAAGCCAGAGGGATATCTCCGATTTCGTCGAGAAACAGCGTGCCGGTATGGGCCATTTCGAAGCGGCCAATCTTCTGAGCGATAGCGCCGGTGAAGGCGCCTTTCTCGTGTCCGAACAGCTCGCTCTCCAGAAGGTCGAATGGAATTGCCGCGCAGTTGAGGCGGACGAAGGGGCGTCCGCACCGGTCGCTGATGGAATGAAGGCTGCGGGCGATGAGCTCCTTCCCGGTACCCGTCTCGCCCAGAATCAAAACGGTCGAATCGGTCGGCGCGACGCGCCGGACCTGTTCCAGAACCGATTCGAGCGCGGGGCTGCCGCCGATGATCTGCTCGAATCGTCGGTCGCCACAATCGCCTGACGCAACTCGCTGCGAAACACTCACCTCAACACCTCCGCTGACGTGCCGTGCATAGTTGCGCGATGTTCATCTGCTTAGTGCCACGCGAACGCACTCGAGCAGAGCGTCATCGTCAAAAGGCTTTGCCATAAACTCCACTGCGCCCGCCCGCATGGCCTGCAAACGAATGTCTTCATCGCCGTGCGCCGTGAGAAAGATGATCGGAATCCGCTGGTGGTCAGCATTCAGTTTTGACTGCAGGTCCAGGCCGGACATTCCCGGCATGCGGATATCGGTGACCAGGCAGGCAGTGTTTGCCTTGTTGCCCGACTTGAGGAACTCCTCCGCCGAGGCGCAGGCAAACGCATCGAAACCCGACTCATCCATCAGGTCTTTGAGGGCGCTTCGTACTGAATCATCGTCGTCAATGATGGCAACGAATCTTGGTAAATCCTGAACCGGCATAGTGAGACCTTAAGCCAATGCAACGAGGCGCACAATTATGCCCGGGTATAGGTCAGGTTTTTGGCTGCCGGTGCTCCGGCGTCTCGCGGGGATGCGGCTCAGCGAAGCTTCTCGGCCATTCTCGAGAGTTCCAGCAGCGATTCGGCCTGCATCTTGTGCATGACCTGGGCACGGTGAACCTTGATGGTGATGACACTGGTGCCGAGCTGCGCGGCGATCTGCTTATTCAGCATTCCGGCCAGCACGAGAGCCATGACCTGTCGTTCACGGGGGGTGAGAAGCTCAAACCGGCTCCGCACGGCGGCGATCTCAAGGGCCTTTTCGCGAAGGGCGCGATCGCGGGCCAGGGCATGCTGAATTGCTTTGAGCAGTTGTTCGTCGTCGAAGGGCTTGGTAAAGAATTCCACCGCCCCGGATTTCATCGCGGATACGGTCATCGGGATGTCGCCATGCGCCGTAA
>JBAUZR010000700.1:0-11198 GCA_049585375.1 Acidobacteriaceae bacterium | reverse complement strand
GCCAGCGGAATGTCGGGCAGATCGTCGCCCATGTAGGCGACCTCCTCTTCGGTGACGCATGCTTTTCGCAGGCAGTCCTCAAAGGCGTCGGTTTTTTTCGCCTGCCCCAGATAAACGAAAGTCACTTTCAGCTCCCGAGCCCGGCGAGCCACGGCTGGAGAGGATCGCCCGGTGATAAAGCCCGTCTGGATACCCATGGTGTGGGCCAGTGAAAGGCCCTGGCCGTCTCTGGCATTGAAGACTTTCATTTCGGAAACCACCGGATCAGCCGAGCCGTCGGCCGAGGTCGTGGAGATCAGGCAGACTCCTCCATCGGTGAGGGTGCCGTCCACGTCCATGAGGAAGAGTTTGATTTTGCGAGCGCGAGCGAGCACTTCGGGCGAAGCGAGGTGAATAGGGAGTATCTCCGACATGAGGCGATTTTATCGTCTGCCGTGGATACTCAGGGGCGGCAAGCGAGCGCCTTTCTCACGGCACCTTCTGCCGTGAGGTCCGGTCTGATTAGATTCCGCCTTCGAAGATTTTCTTGGACAGATAGCGTTCGGCGGAGTCGGGTATCAGCGTGGCTAAGCGTTTGCCTGGACCGAGGCGCTGAGCGATCTGAATGGCGGCGAAGATTATCGCACCGGAGCTCGAGCCGGCGAGAAGGCCTTCCTGGGAGGCGAGCGCTTTGACGGTAGCGAAGGCATCGCGGTCGGCGACGGCAACGATCTCGTCGGCGACGGAGCGGTCGAAGGTTTTGGGAATGAAGCTGACGCCGATGCCTTCGACTTTGTGAGGGCCGGGCGCGCCGCCCTGGAGGATGGAGCCCTGGGTTTCGACAGCGACCGTAAGGATGCGGGCATTCTTCTCTTTGAGGAAGCGGGCGATGCCGGAGAACGTGCCGCCGGTTCCGATGCCGCCGACGAACGCGTCAATGCGGCCGTCCATCTGCTCCCAGAGCTCGACGGCGGTGGTGTCGTGGTGGAACTGGGGGTTCGCGGGGTTTTCGAACTGGAGGGCGGGCCAGACGTTGGGATCGGATTTGGCCAGAGCGATGACCTGGCGGATCGCACCGGCCATGCCTTCCGCCTCGGGGGTGCGGTGGACTTCGGCGCCGAAACCGCGCATAAGGGCGCATTTTTCTTCGGCGAAGCCTTCGGGGACGTACAGGACAACGCGGTAGCCGCGGTTAACGCCGACGAGGGCGAGTCCCACGCCGGTATTGCCGGCGGTGGCCTCGGTGATGATGGAGTCTTTGTGGAGGAGGCCACGGCGCTCGGCGTCGAGGATCATGCCAAGGGCAGCGCGGTCTTTCACGGAGCCGCCGGGGTTGAGAAACTCCAGCTTGGCATAGATTTCGGCGATGTTGTCGGCGGCGAGTCGGCGGAGGCGCAGAACGGGCGTATGGCCGATGAGTTGCGCGATGTCGTCGGCGGTGCGGAGAAAAGCGGAATCAACTGCTGGAGGCATAGGACTGGATAGTCTAGCAGCCGGGAGACAGGAGCTGGGAGCCAGGGGGAATTGGCTCTGGCGCGACTTGTCTGGTTCCAGGCGAGAATCGGTTCACCACAGAGAGCGCAGAGGCAACTCCGGGCTCCAGGCTCCCGGCCGCTACTGGGGCGTTGCGTTGCGGTCAACGTTTTCGGCAACGCTGGTTTTGCGCCCGGGCTGACGACCGTTCGCAGTGGGATAGTATCCCGTGCGCGTGCGCACGAAGAGCTTGCCGTGGTGGGCTGCATGCGCTTCAACGTGGACGGTCCGGTAGCCGCCGAGGCTGGCCGCCCTGGTGGAGTGGTAGCCGATGGTGTACTGATTGCGGATGTCCTGGGCGACTTCGGCGGCGATGCTGTCGACATCAGCGAGCGAGTGAGGGAAAAAGGCGAGGCCGCCCGTCTCGTCGGAGAGAAGCTGGAGAGCCCGCCGGGCGCGATGCGATTCGGTACCCCGGCTGTCTTCGCCGAAGAGGAGGCCGATGGTGTAGATGACCGGGCCGCCGAGATCCTGAACGCGGCGGATCGTCTGCTCGAGGTTGAGGGTCGAGGCGTTATCCTCGCCGTCAGTCACTATGACGAGCACCTGCTTGGAGCGTTTGGCGCCATGGGACAGCTGATCGGCGGAGGCAACGACCGCGTCGTAGAGGGCGGTGCCGCCGCGGGACTCGATATGGGAGAGGCCCTCACGCAGTTTGGCGATGCTGGAGGTGAAGTCCTGGTCGAGGAAGGCTTCGTCGGAGAAGTTGACGACGAAGGCTTCGTCCTGGGGATTGGAGGCGCGGATCAGGTCAAGGGCGGCGGTGTTAACGGCGGCACGCTTGTCGCGCATGGATCCGGAGTTGTCGATGAGCAGGCCGATGGAAACCGGGACGTCAGAGTGGGTGAAGGAGACGATGGACTGGGGGGTGTTGTCTTCCCAAACCTGAAAATCGGCTTGGGTGAGGTCCTGAACGAGATGGCCGTCCTGATCGACGACGGTGCAGGGCAAGAGGACTTCGTCGACATCGCGGGTGAGGGTATAGACGCCCTTATTGCGCTTGATTTCCTCATTGGTGTCGGGATGGCCCGGGGTAATGGCGGCATTATCGGCGGCGTCAGGGGAAATGATGGGGTCGTGATCGACGCTGAGGGGAGGCTGAGCTTCCGGCTGCAGGGGTGATGGCTGGGTCACCGGCTGCTGGGAAGGCTGCGCCGGAGCCGGAGGGGGGGTGGTTTGCGCCGAGACGGCGAGGCATCCAGCAAGAAGAAAACAGAGAAGATACAGGCGTCGATAAGGGTAGAGGCGCATGGTTTCCGGGATGTGTCTTCACCGTGAACGGGCCGACCCCGGGGCCGGCGACAGCTTAATTTCCACTGTACGCCAAATCGCTGCGCCGGGGAGGCCGGATGAAAAAGTCAAATCGTGCTCCGTTGCGGACTTCGATGCGGATTTCGACGCAACGGCTTCCACTGGTGAGACGAAGAAGCAAGGAAAAAGGATAGAGGGAGAGAGGCCGCGGTTACTGGAGGGGTGCGTAGTAGCCGTTCCGGGCATGAACCGTGAGCTGCGGCAGGCCGGGTGGAGGCAGGAGCTTGACCTTGACTTTGCGCCACTTGCCGTCCATACGAGTGTCGTCGGTCTTATAGCCGAGCACATATTCGTTGCGAAGTTCGGCGCTGATGCGAGTGGCGATATCGCCCATTTCCGAGAGGTCGTCGACACGGAAGAGGCGGCCTCCGGTTTCGTTGCTGACGTCGGTCAGAAGCAGCGGGCCGTTGCGTTCCTCGATAGTGGCGGCTTCGGGATCGAAGATGCCGATGGAGTAGATCTGGACGTCGGCCTCTTTGACGGCGGAGCGGACTTCGTTTTCAGTGTAGCGGCTGTTGTTGTCCCCGCCGTCGGAGACAACGAGGAGGGCCTTGCGGCGATATTTGGCCTCCTTCATTTTCTCAATGCCCATATAGATGGCATCGAGCAACGCGGTGCGATGGCCCGGCTGCACGGTGGCCAGGCGGGCCTCGACGTCGTCTGGAGAGGAGGTGAAATCGGTAATGAGATAGGGGCGATCGTTGAAGCCGATGACGAAGAACTCGTCCTGAGGATTGGAGGTTTTCATGAACTGGAGGACGGCGCCGCGGGCGCGCACGACCTTATTGCTCATGCTCCCGCTGAGATCGAGGATTACGCCGATGGAGACCGGGGCGTCATCGCAGGCAAAACTGCGGATGGTTTGGGAGTGATTGTCCTCGTAGATCGCGAAGTTCTGCCTTTCGAGGCCGGTGACGAGGCGGTCCATGGGATCGGTAACCGTAAGAGGAACGAGAACGATGTTGGTATCGACGCGGAACTGAATGCCGGTGCGCAGGGAGGCACCGGGCGTCAGGGGGATGGAGGGATCGGTTTTGGCGGCGACGGGCTGGGAACTGACATGGACCTGATTGAGCGGGTCATCCTGGCCGATGGCCGGAGAAGAGAAAAAGGGAGCGAGCAGGAGGAACAGCAGCGGAAAGCAACCGGTTCGGAGAGCGACTCGGCGGGGTCCCGGAGTGATGCTGGCACCAGGTTCGCGCCCAAAGATGGACGCCATGACCATACCTCACGTGTCAAGAATCCTGGCACGATTGGGAGACTTCTGCAATAGCCACTGACGCCGGGGAACGAGCCGCAATCAAAGGCGGGTGGGAAGACGCCCTTTCAGTGCCACTGTTGTAGCTAGATGCCGGGAGTGGGTAATCGTTACGGAGGTTGAACGAATAATGCGCAGGACGGCGGGCCATCCTGCGCCAAAGATGGAGCGAGACGCTGCGATAGAATCGGTGGGAACAGAACCTATGGCACGCATCTTTCCCTTTCGCGCCCTCCGCTACAATCTTGCGCAGGTATCGGCACAGGACGTTGTCACCCAGCCTTACGACAAGATCACGCCGGCGATGCAGCAGGGTTATTACCAGAGGAGCCCGTATAACCTTTGCCGCATCATTTTGCGGATGCCGGAGTTGTTCGACAGGGAAGGGGATGCGTACGCAAATGCGGCGCGGGACTTTGCCGCCTGGCGGGAGGCGGGCATCCTGGCGCAGGAGCGGCGGCCCTGCGTTTTCGCCTACTCGCAACGATTTTCGACTCCGGGTGAGGCCGGCGTGGTGTTGGAGCGGCGAGGCTTTATCGCGCTGGGAGAGCTTTACGACTACAGCCAGGGCGTGGTGTTCCGGCACGAGCAGACGCTGTCCGGGCCAAAGTCGGACCGGCTGAATCTGCTGCGGGCGACGCGCGCCCATTTCGGGCAGATCTTCATGCTGTATTCGGACCCGGTGCGGAGTGTGGAAGAGGTTCTGTTTGGCGGCGGGGCGGCAGGAGAGACACTGCCCGAGATCGAGGTCACGGACGAGTACGGAGTGCTGCACCGGGTGTGGAGGCTCAACGATCCAGCGAAAATCAGCATGGTGGCTGCCGCCATGGACGACAAGAAGCTGATCATCGCGGACGGGCACCACCGTTATGAGACGGCACTGACGTACCGGAAGGAGCGGACGACCGAGGGAGCCCCCGACAGTTGCGAGCGGGTGAGCGCGGGAGTGCCGCAGCCGCCGTATCCGGAAGCGGCGGCGATGATGACCTTTATCAATATGGATTCCGAGGGGCTGGTGATCCTGCCGACGCACCGGGTGGTGTTTGGGCTGTCGGGATTTACGGCGGGAGCGATGTTGGAAAAAGCACAGCCGTATTTCGAGATCGAGGAGCTGACGGAGCGGGATTCTGCCACGGCGATAGCCCGGCTTGGGGCGATGCAGGGAAAGACAGCGTTTGTGGCGGTCACGGGGCGGGGTTGGTATCTGCTGACGGCGAAGCCGGAGGCCGTGGCGGAGGCGCTGCGGCATGTTCCTGCGCGGCAGAGAAAGCTGGACGTGGTGCAGTTGCACGGGCTGGTGCTGGAGAAGCTGCTGGGGATTTCCGCGGAGGCAATTCGGGAGCAGACGCACCTGCGGTATGTGCGCGATGCGGCGGAGGCCACCGATGCGGCGAGCCGCGGCGATGCGAATGCGACGTTTCTGATGAATCCCGTAACGATGGAGCAATTGCGCGAGGTGGCGTTTGCCGGGGAAGTGATGCCGCAGAAGTCGACGGATTTCTATCCCAAGCTGCTCAGCGGTCTGGCGATCTATGCGCTGGACTGAAGTGCTGGCTGCCGTGGCTCTGATGGCGGGAGCAGGTTTCGCGCAAACCGCACCGGGCCCGCAGCCGCCGGCGAAGGGCCCTTTGCCGCAGGCACCGGGTTTGCCGCCCATTGCGGCGCCGGCTCCGATGGCTCCGGTGCAGCCGCCGCCATTCGTGGTCGTGGTGGACGCCGCTCACGGGGGCGCCGATACGGGCGCGAAGATCGGCTCCGGAATCCTGGAAAAGGACATTACGCTGGCGCTGGCGGGGCGGCTGCGGTCGGTGTTGAAGGCGCGTGGAGTGAACGTAGTAATGACTCGGCAGGCGGACACAGATGTGTCCTCCGCAGACCGGGCGGAGACGGCGAATCATGCGGAGGCCGCAGCGTGCCTGGTGGTGCATGCCACGGCGACGGGAAGCGGCGTGCATCTGTACACATCCTCACTGGGACCGGCGCCGCGAACGGCGTTTCTGCCGTGGACGACGGCGCAGGCGGCGTTCGTCACGCAGAGCATGAAGCTTGAGTCGGAGATCGACTCGGCGCTGGCCCACGCCGCGGTTCCGGTGACCCTGGGGCGAGCATCGGTGCAGCCGATGGATAGCCTGGCGTGTCCGGAGGTGGCGGTGGAAATGGCTCCCCTGGTGGCCGGCCATGTGACGACGGCTCGGCCGCTGACAGACGTGAGCTATCAGAAGCAGGTTGTGGATGCGGTAGCCGCGGCGCTCGAGCAGTGGCGGACAGATGGGCGCAATCCATGATCTCCCGCGTGCACAAGTACCTGTTTGCTTTACTGCTGGCGGCGTGCGTGGTGATGGCGGCGTTTCTGATCCGGCTGCGGAATCGCGCGCAGGACCGGCTGCAGGCGCAGGGGACGACCGTGCCGCAGTCCATCGCGGAGCCGGCTGGGAGCCCCCCGAAGAGCATCATGCTGTATGTTCCCGACGATCTGGATGACTCCATGACAACCGTGGAACGGACGATTCCGCTGCCGGTGGACGAGAATGCTCAGGCGCGGGTGCTGCTGGAGGCGCTGATCGAGGCGTATCGGGCGCCGGACTCGACGCACCCGATCCACGTGGAGAAGGGCGTGGACGATGTGTACTTTGTGCGGGTGCCGGAGGGAAAGGGCGGCAGCGGACCGGGGGGGCAGATGGCAGTGGTGGATCTGAATGGCGCGCTGGCGGCGGCGCAGCCTTCGGGGATCGAACCGGAAACACTGACGCTGTTGTCGATGATGGCGACGCTGCATGCCAATCTGCCTGATGTGACGGAGGTGCATTTCCTGGTTGACGGGCAGCCGCGGGAGACGCTGGCAGGGCACGCGGACCTGACGCGCACTTATCTGGCGGCGGAGGCGGAGCAGCGGCCGAACCCCGCGGAGCCGGCAGGTGCCGGGCGATGAAAATCGGGGTTTTCGACTCGGGCTTTGGCGGGCTGACGGTGCTGCGGGAGCTGCTCCGCCACATTCCCGGCGCGGACTATGCGTATCTGGGCGATACGGCAAGGCTGCCGTATGGGGCGAAGTCGCGGGCGACGGTGGCACGGTACGCGACATCGAGCGCGCGGTTCCTGGTAGAGGAAAAAGAGGCCGAGTTTCTGGTGATTGCCTGCAACACCGCAAGCGCCCTGGCTCTGGATGCGATTCGCGAGGCGGTGTCCGTGCCGGTACTGGGCGTAGTCGAGACGGGGGCCAACGCGGCAGATGCGAGCTCGATGACCCGGGATGTGCTGGTGATTGCCACCGTGGCCACGGTCCAGAGCCATGCCTATGCGGAGGCGTGCGCCGCGCGGAAGATGCGCGCCATCGAGAAGGCCTGTCCGCTCCTGGTGCCTCTGGTCGAAGAGGGGTGGACGCAGCATCCGGTGACGGAGGAGGTAGTCCGGATCTACATGGGAGAGCTGAAGGAGCAGGCGGAGACTGCGGGGATGAATGCGGACACACTGGTGCTGGCGTGCACTCACTATCCACTGCTCCGGGCGACGATTGAGCGGGCGGTGCCGCCGGGAATGCAGGTGATCGACTCGGCAGAGGTGACAGCGCAGCAGGTGGCGTCTCGGCTGGGAAGCCCGGCCCGGCCAGTCCGGGAAACGGAAGTGGAATTTTTTGCCACCGATTCGGTGACAAAATTCAGGGAGCTGGGAACGCGGTTTCTTGGACAGACGATTCCGGCGGTGAGGCTGGTGGACCTGGGGGGGTAAGACAGGGGACAGGAGCGGGGTGCAGGAAACAGGAGGGCTGGTCCGGGGTTTTCAGCCAGCCGTTGTTGTTTGTGAGGACGATCCCCGTTGTCGTGGGGGGCGTTGTTGCAGGGAGGCTGGTTTTGCGAACGACAGCCGGGCGCGGGGAGGGTAATGCTGAGTGAACGGCGACGGTGGGGTGAAATCGATCATTCAGGTCACCGCAAGCGGTTCCGCCGACGGCAATCCGAAAAGAGGGAAAATCTCAAAACAGCTGGCACCGATGGATGTATATATTAGACGCGCCAGGGAATCTGGCAGCTTCGGATTTTGGGACGGCATCTGAGTGGAAGGAGCCGTGAGGAAAGTGGAGCGTTAGCGGTGCATTGTGGCTGGCGTCCGGAAGCTGCGGAGGAAAGCTGCTTTATTTGCGCAGGCCTGGGGCTCCCGATACCATACACTGTCCGAGGATGCAGTTTATCTCGAAGGAGATGAAGTCATGTCAGAAGAAAAACAGTCGAGCGGATTCAGCTGGTTTCTGGCGGGTCTGGGACTCGGCGCGCTGATTGGTGTTTTATATGCGCCCAAGGCGGGCCGGGAGACGCGCGAAGAACTGATGAGCAGCGCGCGCGAGGGAACCGAGTACCTGAAACAGCGGAGTCGCGAAGCGGCCGATCAGGTGAGCGATCTTGTGGACCGGAGCAAAGCGCAGGTGAACGACTACGTAGACCGCGGCAAGGAGTACGTCGAGCGGGGCCGCGCGCAGTGGGACGAATTTGTGAGCCAGGGGCGCCAGTTTGTGAACGATCAGGGCGGACGCGTGTCGGCGGCGGTGGACGCGGGACGTCAGGCCTATCAGAGCAACACGTCCACGAACCAGTCTGAAGGTTAGGGAGTTCCGGCGTTCGAGGCAGCGCGGGAGAAGGGGAGGCCCGCGCGCCGAAGGTGAGCAGCCGGCCGAGCGAGGAGGCACGTTATGCAACATGACATACCGGCGTGGGTGTATATCGTGTTCACCGCCGTGACAGCCGGCGGTGTGGTGATGCAGGCGCTGGTGCTGCTGGGAATGCTGATTGCGGTGAAGGCAGCTCTGGCGCGAGTGGACGAAGTGACGAAGCAGGCGCAGGAGCATGCGCTGCCGGCGCTGGCGACGGCCAGGCAGCTGCTGGAGGAGGTTTCTCCCAAGCTGAAAGTTGCCGCGCAGAACGTGCTGGAGGTGAGTCACACCCTCAAGCACGAATCGACGCATGTGAGCAGCGCGGTGGACGAATTGATGAAGAAAGCCGAGGTTCAGGTGGACCGGGTGAATGAAATGGTCACCGGGACGCTGGACAGTATTGCCTATGCGACGTCAACAGTGCAGAGGGCGGTAGTGAGCCCGATGCGTCAGGTGGGTGCGGTTCTGAGCGGATTGCGTGCCGGGTTTGACGTGCTGCGCAGCAAAGACCGAAACTCCCACGCGGGTGCGGACGGCGATCATTTCGTATAGCTCGGTCGCCATCAAGCCGGAAGAGAATCCTCGCTGCGGCGAGGATTTTGTTTCTGTGGAACCGAATGCTGCGCAAACTCCTGGGCGCGGTGAGAGCATCCTAAGGCGCGTATCTATGCAGACAAGAAGAGAACCTCGAACGCCGGAGGAGATACGGACGTGCCTGGCGCAGACGCCGCGCAGAGCGGCCCGCGCGCCGCTGTCAACCTATCGAATGCAGCTGCACGCAGGTTTCACATTTGCGGATGCGGAGGCAGTGCTGCCGTACCTCAGGAGCCTGGGCATCGGCGATTTGTATGCGTCGCCTGTCTTCGAGGCACGGCCGGGCAGCATGCATGGTTACGACATAACCCGGCATGACCGCCTGAATCCGGAGCTGGGCGGCGAGGAGGGTTTTTCGCGGCTGACGGCCCGCCTGCAGAAGCTGGGTATGGGTCTGCTGCTGGACGTCGTGCCGAACCACATGGGGGTGGGGAACGATTCCGTTTGGTGGCTGGATGTGCTCGAGAACGGTCGCGCGTCGCGCTATGCGAACTACTTCGACATTGAGTGGGAGCCGCTGAACCCGGACATGCGGAACAAGCTTCTGCTGCCCATTCTGGGATCGCAGTACGGCGACGAGCTGGAGGCCAAAAAGATTCAGGTGATGGCTGTGGATGGGCATCTGCGCGCGCAGTACTACGATCACCTGATGCCGCTGGCGCCGCGGTCTCTTTCGCTGCTCTTTCCGGATGCCGAACTGGACGAGATGGGAGTGCCGCAGACTTTTCGCGACGTTCTGCGGGAGACGGCACATATTCCGCCGCACGACACGACGGACCCGGCTCTGGTGGCCCAGAGACAGCAGCAGCTGGAAGAGCTGCGGCCACGCCTGCGCGCTGCGCTGCTGAGCGAGGCCATGCAGGAGCCTCTGCGCCGGGCTCTGGAGCGGATCAACGGTGTGGCTGGGGATCCGCGGAGCTTCGACCGGCTGCACGAACTGCTGGAGCAGCAGCCGTGGCGGCTGGCCTTCTGGCGCGTGTCCAGTGAGGAGATCAATTACCGGCGGTTTTTCGACATTAACGACCTGGTCGGATTGCGGATGGAGAATCCGGAGGTCTTTGCGGAGACGCACTGTCTGGTGCGGCGTCTGCTGGCAAGCGGGGAAGCGACCGGGCTGCGAATCGACCATTGCGACGGATTGCTGAATCCGCGCCAATATCTGATTCGGCTGCAGCGCTTGTACGTGGCCAGCCAGTGCATGGGACCGACGCCACAGAGCGAGACGGGACCGACCGGCATCGAGCTGCAGGTCAGGGACGCGATGCGGGGACCGGGCTGGAACATGGCCCAGGGAGCGCTGTATGTGGTGGTGGAAAAGATTCTGGAACTGAAAGAATCGCTGCCCCGGGAGTGGCCGGTAAGCGGGACTTCCGGGTACGACTTCGTTCATCTGGGAAACCAGATTTTCATCCGGAACGAGAACAAGCAGAGGTTCACGGAATTTTATGAGCGGCTGATCGGGGATGGGGCGGATCCGCAGACGATCATTTACCAGTCAAAGCTGAACGTGATGCGGAATGCGCTGTCGAGTGAGGTCTATGTGCTGGCGAATCTGCTGAGCCGACTGGCTTCGTCCAATCGGAACGCACGCGACTTTACTGAGGACCTGCTGGAGACGGCGATTCGGGAGACGATTGCGTGTTTCCCGGTGTATCGGACCTACATCGACGATCGTGGACAGTACACCGAACGCGACCGAGCGTTCATCCGACAGGCCATCGCACGGGCAAAACAGCGGGATCGGGAGACCGACTCGTCGGTTTTTGATTTCCTCGAAAACACGTTGCTTCTGCATGAGAAGAGCGGGAAGGAAATCGATGAACGCGAGCTGTATTTCGCGCTGAAATTCCAGCAGCTGACCGGGCCGGTGATGGCCAAGGG
>JBAUZR010000699.1:0-2130 GCA_049585375.1 Acidobacteriaceae bacterium | reverse complement strand
GTCGGACACGGACGCGGTGAAGATCGCAAAGGCCATCGCCAACTCGCCGCTGGTGAAGACAGCGTGGGCGGGCGCCGATCCTAACTGGGGGCGTCTGATGGCGGCGGTGGGGTATTCGGGGGCGGAGGTCGATCCGGAGCAGATTGCAATCTGGTTCGGCACGCTGCCGATTTGCGTTAATGGCGGACGCGCGCCGCAGTACGACGAGAAGGCGGCGCATGCGTATCTTGAGCAGCCTGAGTTTGCGATCCGCATTGTGGTGGGCGCGGGCGCGGGGCGGTGCACGTACTGGACCTGCGATCTGACCACGGAGTACGTGCACATCAACGCGGATTACTCGACGTAGCCAAGCCGGTAGCTTGTAGCCGGTAGCTCGAGCGGATAGCGATAGCGTTTTGGTGTCTTGGTCGGGTGCTGCGCCGGATGCGTACGACAGTAACGGCTAGCGAGAAGGCGGCTCGATGTATGCGGTGCGCCTTGTAGGCAGCGGGCATCTGCGGACACGATGATGACGTCAGGAATCAGAGGGCTCGCGGTTGCATCGCAGGAAGTGCAGAACGCTCAAGTCCGCCTCGTTTCTGTGTCCGACGCATCGTCGGACAGGAAATGCACAGGGTTATTCACAAAACTGTTGAAAACCTGGAAAGTGCCGGACCCGCACTCGCATCTCGTCCCACGACGAGAAGAGAGACGCGCGGCTGCGCTACAATTTTGAAAGAGCCGGTTCTGTTCCACGCAGCGCAGTGAGATGGATGGGCGCTCCGGAGCAGCGAACCCCCGAATCCGGCGGTCGCAAAGGAACATCACAAAGGCACATGGGCAATGAGGCGAGGAGCAGGGTTGCGTCCGGCAAGCACGGGCACACTCTGATCAGCGATGCAAAGTTTCGGCGGCTGTATACGCTGGCGCTGGAGCGCGCGCAGGACGCGGGCGGCGATGGACTGAACGCGGCAATGGCGAGCGTGGCCGCGGATTTGCGCGGCGACGATGTGGTGGTGGTCCAGGAGCGCGGGACTGTGGCGGAGTTCGACGAGCAGGTGATTGCGGCCTTGAGCGGCGCGGCGGCCGATCGGCTGCGGAAGAACGAGCGGCTGACGGTGATTGTGAGCACGGGACCGGGCAGCGATCCAGTTCTGCGCGACGCGCACCAATTGGCCGATGAAGCAAAATTGCCGGTGTTGTTTGTTGAAGACTGGCGAAAGATGAACGGCGCAGCGACGAAGGCCTCCGCTCCCCTGCCGCAAAAGATCGGCGCGATGCCGGCGATTCCGGTGGATGCGGAGGACGTGATCGCGATCTATCGGGTGGCGCATGAATCGATGGCGCGAGCGCGCGAGGGCAGCGGTCCGACACGCATCCAGTGCGTGCGGTGGCCGTCGAACAACAACGGAGACGCTGTCGGACATCTGGAAGAGTGGCTGACGGCGCGCGGTCTGCCGGCGCAGGCATGGCGGCGCGAGATTGCAGCCGAGCTGCAGCCCAGGCATGGGTCGGCGAACGACGCGGCAGGAGCCGCCGAGAACATTCAGGAGTTGCGCCTCGCCCCGGCGACCGAGCGCAGAAGAGAGAGTTTATGGCAACGAAAGTGAGCAATCCGGTACAGAGCGATTTTCAGCAGGAGCTTCGGGAATGGATCGAAGCGTTTGACGACATGGTGGTGGCCGAGGGGCCGGAGCAGGGCGCGGAGCTGCTGGCAGCGCTGAAGCAGCGGGCGCGCGAAGCGGGCATTTCGCAGCCCAGCGAGCTGACCACGCCGTACGTGAACACGATTCCCAAGCATGAGGAAGTTCCCTACCCGGGCGATCGCAAGATGGAGCGGCGGATTGAGGCGCTGATCCGGTGGAACGCGATGGCGATGGTGCACGGGCAGAACAAGAAGGACCCCGGCATTGGCGGGCACATCGCGACGTATTCGTCACTGGCAACGCTGCTTGAGGTGGGCTTCAATCATTTCTTCCACGCGAAATACGGCGAGCAGCCGGGCGATTTGATTTATTTCCAGGGCCACGCGAGCCCGGGCATCTACGCGCGCGCGTTTCTGCTGGGGCGTTTGGACGAGCAGCGGGTGCTGAACTTCCGGCATGAGCTGCGCGATACGCCGGGGCTGTCGTCGTATCCACACCCCTGGCT
>JBAUZR010000698.1:0-4434 GCA_049585375.1 Acidobacteriaceae bacterium | reverse complement strand
GCGTGAGGCAGCGGGTTTCGTCGTTGAGGTCTGGGCTGTTGCCCGAGGCGCCGCGCGCGACATCCTGTAGCCGGGGTTCCAGTTCGGCAAATCGATGGGTCTTGAAAAAGCGTGCCAGAGCGCAGTTCTTCTCGCCAGTGGTGGGATCGACGAAATGCTCGAAGAGGTAGTTGACGATGGCCGAAGCGGCTTCTTCCATGCTTTCAGCCTGCAAGTGAAGCTGGCGAAGAGTTCCGCCCAGCTCGATCATGTCCGAGAGCTCGAAGCGGTGCAGGTCGTAGCAAATCGTGGGGGAAACGTTCATGCGTGGGTGAGGTCTGGGACTCAACCGCGGTTGGATGTCAGAACGGCAGCCTCGGTTGGCCCGGGGTTCTGAGGAAATGCGACGGACGGCCATTGCCGATGCGACTCGATCTCCGGGCATTTTGTGAAACGTTCTGATGATGCAGGAAACACAATGGAACCATTTATCCCCTTCGGAGAATCGTTCCGCCCACTGTTCCACGCTCTCCCAGATTTTCCGGAGTTTTTGGCGCCCCCTGGGAGCACAGTTGGCGGTCGCTGAGGCCGAAGTAGCGCAAAGAGTCGGTTGCGCAATCCCGGAAAGCGCCCGCGGAAAATTCATAGCCTTTATCGGCGCGACCGCGAGAACCCGGTCGGGGGCGTTCTTAGCAGGATGCGGCCAGGATCGGTGTTGAACCTCGCCTACAGGCGGAGCGGCTGCTGCCTTTGGTTCGGGCGATTAGCAACGAAAAACGGGCATAGGGCCGGCGATCACTTGCGAGGTCTCGATAAGTGCATAATCGCCAAGTCACTCATTGAGGCAGCGGCTCTGAGGTGAAGGGAGGTGCTGTTCCCCAAGGCACAGCTTTAGGAACGGCCGGATCGTGGAGATCCGGCTATTGATTTACCAGGGTTTAGGCAGGGGCCGGAGCGACCCCTTTTGGGACAGGGCTGAGGGGCCGGTACCGGAGCTTCACGGTGCGGCGGAAGAGGCTGGGCGTGGCCATCTCGTCGGTCTCGAGACCGATGTCCACCTGGAGGACGCGGCGGCGGCCAACAAGATAGCCGACCAGCGCGCCGGAGATAAACAAGGTGATCGCTCTCATGCCGGTCGCTCCATCTGCTGGTGCAGGACGCGGTGCACCGTGGCTCGAGAGCACTGGTAAGCACGGGCCAGCTGGCCCAGGCTCTGGCCGCGCTGACGATCGCGCAGGATAGCGGCGCGATCCAGATCGAGAGGCCTGCGTCCGATGTGCTGGCCTTCCAGGCGGGCGCGGCGCATGCCGGCGCGGATCCGCTCCACGATCAGGCTCCGCGCCCTGACCGTCGTGAAGGAGCTCGGAATCTCTCACCGCCACGGCTCGCTGCGATCTTTGGCGTATCGGGAGAGGTTCTGGTTATGCCAGATCGTTCTCGGATCTCGCCCTGTCATCCAGCAAGATCTTCGTACTTCGTCGTGTGAGACCGGAGGGGGGACCGCTTCGGGGAGGTACTGGTTTGTTCCTCTCCGTTTGTTGCCACATGTGCGCTGATAGCAGTGTTTGAAAGAACGTACATGATCAACTCGGCTCGACTCGAAATGCCGAGCTTGTCAAAGATATTGAACAGATAATTCTTGACAGTGTGGGAGCTCAGGCCGAGCTGCTGTGCAACCTCACGATTCCCAAATCCGTCTGCAACCAGCCTGACAACGTCCTTTTCGCGCGGCGTCAGCAACTCCTCGCCCTTTGCGCTCAGGATATGCATCGGGGCTGTCTCGACGAACGCGTCCAGCACAAAGCAAAGTTGTTCGCTTTTTGCCCACACCTGTCCCGCTGCCACGCATTGGATACAGCGACAGAGACGTTCCGGATCGTACTCTGAGCGCTCAAATATTCCCCGAGCGCCGGCTCGAAATAATTCGGCCACGAGTTCAGGTTCTACGGCGTCCAGAAGCACGATCGATCGTATGCCATTGTGTTGAGTGCGAGCTGCCTTCAGCAGTCGCAATCCCTCTGACATTGATCCCTGCGACCTTACGCTCAGCAGCAGGATGGATGGGGAGCCGGCTGGGACACGATGAGCCAGACTCTCCATTGTTGGCGCGCACGCGACGGTGTTGAAACATTCTTGCCGGCGCAAATCTGCGGCCAGGAGATGAGCCGTCATTGCATCAATGTCAGCTACGAGCACCTTGAGGACCGGCTCAGCAGGAGCCCGGGAATCCATCAGACTTTTCCTTTATGCATTTGACCGGAGCGCCAGCGCTACCGATTCCAACGCTGGAAAATATGCTGGCGATGCAGCCAAACGTTCTTTTCGATGCGTCTGCCGTCTACCGCTCGACAATGATCGAAGAAATCGATGTCGTCGAACCGGCATTCAGCCGTCTAAAGAACAGCGATCTGTTCTTCTACACAATCAGTGCTCACGGGGGACAACCGGAGAGTACAGCGATGACTTCACCGACGCAACATTTTTTTCTCCGTCTGAGACAGAAACCTGCATGCATCGCGGTTTGATAATCACATTACTAATTACTACTGAGTAATGCTTTGGATTATGGGAATCGTTTGAGCCGATTTGTCGGAAAGGATAGCTATGTGCCGTATGGTCCCCATGGGTACATCGGGTTGCGCGACCAAATTAGCGTCGCAATCGACCAAGATCGTGGTTACGAAATCCGATCGACTCAAGACACATCTAAGCCCGCTCCAAACAGTTAGGGCCGATGACTCACGTCCGAACCAGAGACAAGTGTCTTCATACACCCCACACTACCTTGCAGCCGTTCACAAACTCGTTTGTGAGAAACGCCAACGACGGCCAGAAACAGGTCACTCAGGGTTCCCTTCCCATTGTTTCCGTTCGTTATCGCCCGTAAGTTTTCCATACTCCCAGGAGCTGATGTATTCATCCGAGCGGAACAGCCAGTCTCACGGGCGAAAGGCCTATGCGCGAACTTCGAAAGTCGAGACGTTATCAGCTGAGCGAGATCGTAGTGTTCTCCTGCGATCGCCCGGATGGAAAAGTAGTCCAGATGACGGGGTTCACGTGCGACCTGAGCAAACGGGGAATCTCATTTGTTGGCGATCCTCGTCGGCAGTTCCCGACTCGCCGGTGAAAATGCTGATAAAACGAAACTGGGTGCCGTTGGTCGGCACCCAGCAGGAAAGTGATTCGCATTTTTTGTTGCGGACCCGCGGTCAGGTATCACAACGGGACCGCGGCGCTCAATTCGCCCTTTCAGGGGAGATCGGCGGCAGACCCAGCCGTCGCGCGCCTCCGATGTATGGTCGCGGAGCCAGTGGGCGACAACCACGGAATCAATCCGAATCGCGCCGCAGATCCGGATTGTGGGAATCAACCCTCTCCGCAGGTGCTCGTAGATCGCGGTTCGGCCAAGGCCCAAGACCTTAGCCAGCTCCGGCACCGTCAGTGCCTTCTGCCTCTTTTCCAACTTCGACGGCAGATCGTCCGGGATGGGCGGCCGCGGCGGGACAATCGCCGGCCTGATGCTCACATGCATTCTCCATCAGAGGATTCCGCACCGCTGGTGACGCGAAGGATCTCGGGAGGTGGCTGGTTCCCGCCAGGGGGCGGCCGGAACGAATGTGCGATCCAATGCGGACCAGGCGCTGGGTGCGCATCCGACACGCAGCATCCGTCTCGGCAGCGTACATCAGAGGATTTCCGATTACGTCGGCGTTTGTCTGTGCTCTTTACAATCATTTACTTATGCAGGACGACAGCGATTCCTATCCGAATTGCCAGATATCGCTGTAGTCCCATCGGCGGTTTTCCTCTCCGTTCCTGCACCGACTGGTGGGCAGCAAAGATGGATCGTACGACCGCGTCCGGCGAACCTGAAAAAGCATATCGAGGTGGCAGAGAAATGAACGCTTCGTTCCGGTCGCATCTTTGCCTTCAGCTCCGCCGATTCAGTAGTTGAGCCTCAGCGAGAATTGAAGCAAGCGGGGATTGTTCAGCTGGCTGCTCACGATGCCGAAATTCGACGCACCCTGCTGCGTTCCCGGATACCCAAACTGAACCCGGTTAAACAGGTTAAACGCCTCGGCGCGAAATTGCAGGTTCACTGCTTCGCTGTGCGCGAAGGGAAAGGTCTTATACATCGAGGCGTCCCAGTTGGCCACGCCCGATCCGCGAAGATTCGGATCGTTCCGCGATTCGTCGCCGAAGGTGAACGGAGCAGGCTGCACGAAACAGGCCGGGTTGAACCATTGGTTGATCCGCTGCGTCTGGTCGCCCGGAACCGTCTTGTTACACCCGGGCACAACATTGGGCCGCGAGCCACCGCCGAAGGAGTTGGTGAGATTCTGAGCCGTTGTAAATCCGAGGGGGAAGCCGGTCTGGAGGGTCGTCACTCCGCCAAAGCCCCATCCGCCCACCAGCTGATTCACAATTCCTGACGCATTCGCCCCAAAGCGCCTC
>JBAUZR010000697.1:0-1728 GCA_049585375.1 Acidobacteriaceae bacterium | reverse complement strand
GCATGTTCGCCATCACCTTTGCCGCGCAGGATCCCCGCGCCGGCAGCATGCTCGCCTCTGAGATCGCAACCGTCGCCTGCGCCGCCCCCAACCGCGCCGACGTCGTCCCCGGCATCAAGCGCGTCATGGGCGACTGGTTCCGCTCCTATGGCGTCGCCCAGGTCCCGTCCATGCAGTTCCTCATCGCCAGCAATTCTCCCGACGACAATGCCGGCCGCGTTCTCCTCTGCGAACCGCCCAGCACCGTCATGGATACCTTCGGCCCCTGCGTCATCGGCTCCGGCGCCCGCTCCGTCCATTCCATGCTCCGGCTGCTCACCCCCGGCCCTGGCCAGAACGTCAGCCTCCGCTCCACCGTCCTGCGTATGACCTACCTCATGCATCTCGCCCGCCGCTCTGACCCCAAAGCTGTCGGCGAAGACACCGAGATGGTCGTCCTCTCGAACCGCGGCTCCTTCCTGTACATCGATCACGCCGAGCTCCAGCAGGCCGAAGGCCTCGGCGAAAAAGTCGACTCCCTCCTCCTCGACATGGCCCGCCAGGTCCTCTCCGCCGAAATGGAGCAGAACCCCCAGACCATCGCCGAAGAGTTCCTCCGCGGCTACTTCGAAGTCATGGAGCAGAACCCCCAGGTCTACTTCCCCTCCCTCAGCTACCTCGACCGGCCCTCCGCCGCCGGCCCCATCCCAGTTCCACCCCCCGCCCATACCGGCACCCACGGCTAATCCCCGCGCCGCCCACTCTTCCCGCCCTCGGTACCCTCTGCGCGCTCTGTGTCCTCCGTGGTGGATTCCTCACCGAAAGCGTCGTTCTCGCCGCCGGCGTCGCCGTCGACTGGCGCGTCCTCCTCTTCACCCTTGGCATCGCCCTGCTCACCGGCATTCTCTTCGGACTCTTCCCCGCCATCGGTGCCTCACGCCCCGACCTCAACTCCACGCTCAAGGAAAGTTCCAATCGTTCCGGCACCGGATTCCGTCAGAGCAAGGTCCGCTCTCTGGTCGTCATCAGCGAGGTCTCCCTCGCCCTCGTTCTCCTCATCGGAGCCGCCCTGCTCATCCGCACCTTCGTCGCCCTCCGCCGCCTTTGGACTCACCCGCTTCATCGCCAGCTTCCTCTATGGCGCCAAAACCTGGGACCCGCTCGTATTTGTAACCACGCCGGTCATCTTATCGGTCGTCGCCCTGCTCGCTGTCTGGATGCCCGCCACCCGCGCCTCGCGCCTCGCGCCTCAACAAGCCCTCCGCGTCGAATAACCCGCGCCGTCCCTCACGCCGGGAGCCGCGAGATTCCTTTCGCGGCTCAGTCCTTCCCGCCCGAAAACTCCGCTCGAATCCGCTCGCACCTTTTCAGCTTTGGATTGAATCCAAAACTCAGCGCCGCTTCTCCCAGGAGGCTCTCCCCGTGGATCTGAAACTCGCCGGCAAAACCGCCCTCGTTACCGGATCGACCGCCGGCATCGGCCTGGCCATCGCTCAGTCTTTTGCCTGCGAAGGCGCACACGTCTGGATCAACGGCCGTACCCGCCAGCGCGTTGATGCGGCCATCGCCGCCATCCGCTCCCGGACCCCCAACGCCCAGGTCGAGGGCATCCCCGCCGATTTCGCCTCCGCTGCCGCCGCCGACGCCGTAATTGCCGCCCTCCCCGCTGTCGACATCCTCGTCAACAACGTTGGCATCTTCGAGGTAAAGCCCTTCCTCGAAATCCCCGACAGCGACTGGCTCCGCTTC
>JBAUZR010000696.1:0-6974 GCA_049585375.1 Acidobacteriaceae bacterium | reverse complement strand
GATAATACACCTCGGGACGCGCAGACCGTTGCGTACTGGGCCGACTCCGAGTTGCGTCTTAGTCACCCCGACGCAGCCCGGCCTCTGCTGGAACGAGCACTGAAGATCAATGCATCGCAGGAACTACCGTGGCTCGATCTCGGTATTATTGACGCCGATACCGGACACAAGGACGTTGCCATACGCGAATTCAGAGAGGCGGCGCGCCTTGGCCCCTCCGACGCTCAGGTGCACTGGCGTCTCGCGCGGCTTTACAAATCGATGGGAATGGGCGCCGAAGCACAGGCCGAGTTTGAGAAGACGAAGAACCTGAATAAGGCGGAAAACGAACAACTTGTTGAAAAACTGCACCCACAGAGCGTCACGGCCGGCATGCATTGATCTGAAGCGGCATCGATGCCCGGGCCGTTCGGGACGCCGGATCGGCCGGATTCACTGTGTCGCCTTTCTGCTTCTTTCTTCCTGCGTGTTCGCCCAGACAGATCTCCGGCAAACGTCATCCGGCTCAGCCAGGTCCTCCTCCGCACAAAGGTCAGCGGCAAGTGCGGACGAATCAATGCATTTTAGCGATATCGGACCGCAGTCGGGCCTCACCACGATGCCGCACTCATCGACGGAACGGCGTTACATCGTCGAGACGATGGGCGGCGGCGGTATAGCGCTTTTTGACTGTGACAACGACGGCAGGCTCGATATCGCGGTGGTCAATGACACCACGATGGACCGCTATCTGGCCGGGGGCGACCCCATGATCACCCTCTATCATCAGGACGGAAAAGACGGGAAGATCCATTTCACCGACATCACCAAAGCTGCCGGACTGACGACTCCCGGATGGGGAATGGCCATCGCCGTTGGAGATTACGACAACGACGGCCTGCCGGACCTGTATGTGACCGGCTATGGGCACAACGTTCTCTATCACAACCTGGGAGGGTGCCGATTCCAGGATGTGAGCGACCGAGCAGGGGTGACACTGGGCGGCTTCAGCACCGGTGCGGCCTGGGCCGATTACGATCGCGACGGGCAGCTCGATCTGTTCGTGGCGCGATATGTACATGCCGATCTTCATCATCTCCCTGCTCCCGACCCCAATGCCGTGGGATATCGCTCGGTCATTCTTCAAATGCCGGCTGATATGGATGGGGAGACGGACTTTCTGCTCCGGAATCGCGGCGACGGAACTTTCGAAGACGTGTCCAGGAAAGCCGGTGTCAGCAATCCGGCGAAGCTTCACGGCATGGGAGTGGTTTGGGGAGATTATGACAACGATGGCTGGCCTGACCTGTTCGTCACGAATGATGGGGGGAGAAATTATCTTTATCACAATCGGGGCAATGGCACGTTCGACGAAGAAGGCATCAACACCGGAGTCGCCTTTGGCGCCAATGGAGAGATCTTCGGCAACATGGCGGGAGATTTCGGAGACTTCAACCGTGACGGAAGACTGGACCTGATAACGACCCGTTACAGCGGACAACCCGTCAGCCTGTACCGTAATGACCAATTTGGATTTTCCGATGTCGCCGCCGAATTTGGCCTCTCGCGAGATACCGTCGCACCTGTGAAATGGGGAACGGGCTTCGGCGATTTTGACAACGACGGATGGCCCGATGTTCTTATTGCCAACGGCAACTTTTCATCTCTGATGGACAAACTGCAGGGCGAAGTGAAATTTCGTGAGCCCATGCAGCTCTTTCGAAATCTTCAGGGCAAAATGTTCGAAGATGTCGCCGATCGGGCTGGCTTAAACACAGGTCCTCTCCAGTCTCGCCGCGGTATAGCATTCGGAGACGTCAACAATGACGGCAATCTGGACTTCGTCGTCTTCAATGCAGGGGGACCCCCCTCACTCTTCCTCAATGAGAGCCGCAACGCGAACCATCGCGTTCTTTTTCGACTGGTTGGCCGCAGGAGTAACCGCATGGCTATTGGAGCGCGGGTTACTGTCCATACAGAAGGCATGACCCAGGTTGACGAGGTTCGAGGAGGGAGCGGCTACAACTCCAGTAATGACACCCGTCTTCACTTCGGTTTGGGAAAAGAGGCAATCATGTCCAGAGTCGAGGTGCGGTGGCCCAGCGGTCTCCATCAGGATTTTCAGAATGTTCCCGCCGACGCCATCTACGAAATCCACGAGGGGCAGGCCATCCACAAGCTCGTCGCTCTTCCGCCCCCGTTGCCCCGGTAGCCAGCGGGCAACAGCGCCCACAGCCGAGTTAGCAGAGCGGGTGGCCATTGCTCGACCGCAATCCTGCGCGGGCGAAGTCACTTGCCGCACGTTCATTGGTTTGCTCGCAATTCGGGTTTCCATTTATACGTGGCACCGGTTGCGAGCGGGTTAGCCTGCCTTTCCCTACAGGCCGTGTCCTCAGGTGCGGCACCGCCGCATCCGGATCTTCGCTGACTGAAACGATGTATCGCCGGCAACAGCTCTCAAGTCCCTGCGCTCTCGTCCGATAACCCATCTGTGACGCGCCGATGGTTTCAGCACCGATTGTTCCGGTTTGCGACAGCCCTGGTTGCAACCGCCCTGGGGGCGTGCGGCGCGACCGCACAGTCTGTCTCCGACGATCGGGATTTGATGAGCATGAAGATCGAGGAGCTCTCGCGGGTGCAGGTCTACAGCGCCTCGCGTCATCTGGAGGATGTGCGCAAAGCGCCTGCGTCGGTCACCATCATCACGGCAGACGATATCCGACATTACGGCTGGCGCACGCTGGGCGAGGCATTACGCACGCTCGCAGGCTTCTATATATCCGACAACCTTCAATACACGTATCTCGGCGTGCGCGGATTCATGCGGCCCGGCGATGACAACCCCCGCGTCCTGCTGCTGGTGAACGGCCATCGACTGAACGACCGACTCTACGACACGGCGGCGATCGGCACGGAGTTTCCGCTGGATCTGGGCCTGATCGATCACATCGAGGTGGTGCGCGGTCCCGGCTCGTCCCTGTTCGGAACGAACGCCGTTTTCGGCGTGATCAACGTCATCACGCACCAGGCCCGGGAGGATGGGGCAGTCGAGATGACGGGCGATACGGGATCGTACTGGAGCCGAACCGGACGAACCACGATTGAAGGGCGCCGCGGTGGGATTTCCGCCCTGGTTTCCACAACTGGATTCCGCACTCCAGGAGAACCGCAACTGTTCTTTCCGGTCTTTGCATCCCCGGTGACGCATAACGGCTATGCCGACAACACGGATGGTGCACACTTCGAGCAGGCCTTCGCCGATTTGCAGATGGGCAAATTTCGGCTGCAGGGTATGCTGGCCGAGCGAATCAAGCAATTTCCCACCGGCGCCGCGGGTTCGGCTTTCAACGATCCCGCCAACCGCGACAACGATGCGCGCGGCTATCTGGATCTCAGCTTTGAACGGCTCTATTCATCGGGGACTCAGCTTCAGGTACGCGGCTACTACGACGGATATAACTACGTGGGTTCCGGCGACTACGCAAACCCGGCGTTTCCGGCGCCGGTAGCCGCGTTCGTACGCGGCCGGGCCACGTGGATCGGGACCGATGTGACGGTAACCCAGTCCTTCGGACAACAGAAACTCACCCTCGGCAGCAATTACGAATACTCGCTCGACATCCGGCAGAGAGCCGGTATGGCCGGCGAGGCGGATGCATTTCGCTCCGATCAGTCACCATGGATGGCGTCGGCCTATGCGGATGCAGAACTGAGCCTCGGTCCAGGTGTGCTTGTGCATCTGGGTGGACGCCTCGACGGCTTTAGTACCTTCGGGCACACGGTGAGTCCCCGAGCCGCTGTGATCTGGTCGCCGGGGGAGTCAACAACCCTAAAGTACATTGTCGGCCAGGCATTCCGCACGCCCAACGCTTATGAGGAGTACTACGCAGACGGAATCACGGTGACAACCGGGCCGCGCCCTCTGGTCCCGGAGCGCATTCTTTCCAACGAACTGGCACTGGAACAGCGTCTGTCCCCATGGCTGTCCATGACAGTGGATGCCTACTACAATCGGCTGAAGCAGCTGATCGATCAGGTGCCGGCTGGAGACAGCCTGCTGACGTACTTCGTGAATGATGATCAGGTGCATGCCGAGGGGCTGGAATTTGAACTGACAGCGGAACGGAAATCGGGGTTGGCGGCGCGGGCCAGCTATTCCGCCTCCAACGGTGATGACGACGTTGCGAAGATTTCGCTCCGGAATATGCCGCACAGCCAGGCGAGATTCAACGGAACTGCGCCGCTGGGACGCTGGGGATCCGTAAGTCTGGAATCCATCTATGTCAGCGCCATGACCGATGGTCAGGGCACCCGCGTACCCGCTTATCTGCTTCCTGACGGCACTTTGTCGTCGCGCCCGCTGCACGGATGGCAGATTGCATCCAGCTGCTATGACTTTTCGAACCGCCGCTGGTTCAGCCCTGCGGGCCCGAACGATCCCGAAGATAAGATCCAGATGGACGGTCGAACCTGGCGAGTGAGCTTGTCTTACCGCATCGCAGCTCGTGGCGGCGGGAGAGAACCTTGAAACGGTCGACGGCCGCCCTGTGGGGGTTGCTGATCTGCTGGACCTCGCCCCTGGCCTCTTCTCCGTCCCTTGCCCTCGCCCAGTCCCATGATGAGCGCGTCGTACGCGCCGCCTATGTCTACAACCTGCTGCAGTACATCGACTGGCCAGACCAGAAATCCGATCTGGTCATCGGCTTCGAAGGGGACCCCGCGATCGGGGACGTTCTTCAGGCCCTGTTGAACGGACGAACCAGCAACACACGCCGGATCCGCGTGGTGATGTTCCCTGCACCAGAGGAGCTCCGGAACTGCAGCATCCTTTATTTGAGCGATGGATCGACCCGCGAAGGCCGCCAGGCGCTGGACAATCTGCAGGGCAAAACGGTGCTCACGATCGGAGAAACGGACCCGTTCGCGCGCGCGGGCGGCATGGTGGCTCTGGTGAATACGGGCGACCACATCGGGATCGAGGTCAACCTGGACGCAATCCAGCACGCGGGCATCCGGATCAGTTCGCGTGTGCTCAATCTGGCCACTATCGTGCACTCCGCACAGAATGGCGGCCGCTGATGCGGTTCCCCGGCAGCAGCAGCTTCGCTCACAAAATGACCCTGCTGGCGCTTCTCACCAGCAGCATTGTCTCCATAATCCTTATGGCGGCCTTTCTCGGCTACGACTCCGTGAGCACGCGCGCACAATTGCAGAGCCGCCTTGCATCGCTGGCTGATATCGTCGGCCAGAACTCGGCGGCGGCCCTGATCTTTGACGATCGGGCGGCCGCCGTTGAAGTGCTCCAGGCGCTGCGAGCGGAACGGTCCGTGGTTTCGGCATGCCTCTATCAATCGTCAGGCCGGTTGTTTGCTCAATATGGACGACGGGACGGAGTGCGCGACTGCCCGGTGCGCATGCAGGACGAATCAGCCGACAGCCCTGCCTTTCTTCGCGTGAAACGGACGATCGCACATCAGGGTGACCTGGCCGGAACCCTGTTTCTGCAGTCGGATCTGCGGGAGATCGAGGAGCGGTGGCGGCATTTGCTTCAGGTGGCCGCCTGGCTGCTGCTTGTGGCCCTGCTCGTCGGCGGAGTGGCCGGCTCGCTGCTCCAGCGGCGTGTCTCCCAACCCGTGCGAGCGCTGGCCACCGCCATGCAGCAGGTGACCGATCGCCACGACTTTTCGGCGCGCGTTAACGCATGGGGCTGCGATGAGATCGCGCGGCTGGGGGCCGGCTTTAACTCCATGCTGGAGGAACTGGAGCGGCAGGCTGCCGAAAAGAAGGCGTTTGCAGCGCAACTGCAGCATCAGGCGCTCAATGACGACCTGACCGGGCTGCCCAACCGGCGTCTGCTGTCGGATCGTCTACGCCATGCGCTCGCCGTGGCCGAACGAAAACAGCATCAGGTCGCGCTGGTCTACGTCGATCTCGATGGATTCAAGCTTGTCAACGACAGTCTTGGCCACGCTGTCGGCGATCTGCTCCTGTGTCAGGTCGCGAGCCGGCTGCAGTCCCGGGTCCGTCTGGCCGATACCCTTGCACGCCTTGGCGGCGATGAATTCGCGGTAGTCGTGGCCGGAACAAGAGCTGCAAACGAGGCCGCCCAGGTGGCAGCAGCTTTGCTTGAGGTGCTGGCGCCCCAGTTCTTCATCGAAGACCATGAGATCGTCATCAGCGCCAGCATCGGAATCAGTCTCTTTCCGGAAAATGGCGCAACGCCGCTGCTCCTGCTGCAACAGGCGGACAGCGCTATGTACGCCGCCAAGAAGCTGGGCAAGAATCGCATCGCCTACTTCTCCAGGGAACTGGGCGCTTCGCTGCGGGAACGGCTGCATCTGGAAACCCAGCTGCGCAGCGCCCTGGTCAATCGGGAGATCGCCGTCTGGTATCAGCCCGAATTCGACGTCGCCTCACGCCGTCTCGTCCGCTTTGAAGCCCTGGCACGCTGGCGTCATCCGGTTCTGGGCATGGTTTCGCCCGCGAAGTTCATTCCCATCGCAGAGGAGACCGGACTGATCGTTTCCCTCGGCCGGCATGTAATGGAAATCGCCTGCCGGGAAGCGATGCGGTGGCAGTCGGCGGGACCGGTCCAGGTGGCAGTGAATGTCTCCAGTCTGCAGTTGATACGCGACAACTTTGTCGAAGAGGTAAGCGCGATGCTTGAGAAAACCGGCCTGCCACCGCACCTGCTGCAGATCGAGCTCACAGAATCCGTCATGCTCAGCGGAGCGCAGAGCGCAGCGGTGACCATGCATCGTCTCGCCGACCTCGGCGTCAGCCTCGCCATTGACGATTTCGGCACTGGATACTCCTGCCTGAGTTATCTCCCGCAACTGCCCTTCGATGCCCTGAAGATCGACCGCTCTTTTGTCAGCGAGATCAGCTCGCGGCCGGAAACCGAAGCGCTGGTGAACTCGCTGGTGATCCTGGCACAAAAGCTGGGGATGCGGGTCATCGCCGAGGGGATTGAGACCGAGGAGCAACTCGAGAGG
>JBAUZR010000695.1:0-3544 GCA_049585375.1 Acidobacteriaceae bacterium | reverse complement strand
AGTTCAACCGCAACACTGACTACGACGCGAACGACTACTTCACCAAACTCGCCGGCCAGGTTCGTCCCACCTTCGACCTCAACGAACCCGGTGGCAACATCGGCGGCCCGATTTTCATTCCGCACGTCTACAACCCCAACCGCAACCGGACTTTCTTTTTCTGGAATGAGGAGTGGCGCAGACTCGTCCAGGGCAGCGCGCCATCCGTGGCCAATACCATCATGGCCAGTAACTTTCCAACGGCTGGAGCCCCGCTGGCCTATACCGTTCCGAGCGGCGGAACCACACCAATCGTTCCTGTAACCTCGGACCCGGCCAAACTGGCGCTTTACACACAGGATGGCCTGACCGCGGGAAAGCCCTTTCCGAATAACACGATTCCGGCGAACCTCATGGACCCGAATGCGGTTCTTGAGGTCAACGCCGGCACTTTCCCCAAGCCGAACCTCGGCACGGCGCAGTACACCGCCTCCATCCCGACTACGGATTTCATTCGCGAGGACGCGGTGCGCGTCGACCACACCATCAACAGCAAGTTCCAGCTGATGGGACATTATCTCCACGATGCGATGGCTAAGTCTTTCTACCCTCCTCTGTGGGGCGACAGCTCCTATCCGACGGTGGGAACGGCAATGACCAATCCGTCTTACACGGCCGCGATCAGGCTGACACAAACCTATTCGCCGACCCTGTTGAACGAGACCGCCTTCCTTTACAGCGGCAATAAGATCACACTCACGCCGCAAGCCGGCAAGGGCGGTAGCTTTACTTATCCCAGTGGATGGGGAACAACCAGCTCGGGTAATCCCGCAGCCAGTTTCTTCCCGCTCGCGGATAACGACATGAGCCGTATGCCGGCAATCTTTCTGCAGGGGTCACCGCTGAATACGACCTGGGATCCAAGCTATTTCCCGTGGAAGAACGGCTACGAGGGCTTTGAGTATCGGGACGATCTTTCGTGGATCAAAGGCCGTCACCAGTTTAAGTACGGGTTCAGCTGGCTCCATGATTACAAGAACCAGCAGCTGCAATACAACACGAATGCCAATGCGTACTTTAACTCAAGCGCCTTTTCCGGCGACTCTTATGTCAACTTCCTGCTGGGAGATGCTTCCAGCTTCTCACAATTGCAATATCTGGCGGGCAAGCACTGGGTCAATAATAATTACGGCTTTTACGCCAACGATAACTGGCACATCAGCCCGCAACTGACGCTCAATCTGGGATTTCGCTTTGACGGGCTGCCCCACGCCTTCGAGCGTTACAACCAGTTCGCCAATTTTGTGGCAGCCGATTACGACGCTTCGCTCGGCAATCCTGTGACGTCGGCTGGCACGTTGAATCCCGGCTCGCTGACCACGTTCAACGGCCAGCAGTTCTACCTGAACGGCATCAAAGAGGCCGATGTTAACGGATTTCCGCGTGGTGTTGTACAGAATGACTACAAAACGTGGCAACCTCGCATCGGCTTCGCCTATAACTTCCGGGGCGACGGGAAGACTGTCATCCGCGGCGGCTTTGGTATGTTTTACGAGCGCGTGCAGGGAAACGATGTCTATAACGCCGCCCTGAACCCGCCGTTCGCCTACATTCCATCCGCCACCAACGTTTATTTCTCCAACCCCAACACCAGCGCTCTGACAGGGGCGACGACCACACAAACCTTCCCGGCCAACCTGATTAACATCGACTACCACTATCCGAATCCAGGCACGATGGATTTCAGCCTGGGAGTCCAGCGCGAGCTGGCACCGTCGGTGGTTGCGGTGCTTCAATATGTCGGCTCCGATGGCTGGAACCAGAGCGATGACCGGCACATCAACACGCTTCCTCTCACCGATCCCAGCAACGCAGCCGCTCCTTACGATGACCGCGAAGGCGTCGCCAACGGCACGCTGAACGCGAACATCTATCGCATGTATCCCGGGTTCAGCGACATTGAGCAGGAGGAGAACGAATCCAACTTTAACTACAACTCGCTCCAGGCCGGCATCCGCCTGGAGAACAAGCATGGGCTCACCACTCAGGTGGCCTATACCTGGTCTCACGACATCGATGAGTACAGCAACGATCTTTATGCCGTCTCCGATCCTTTCAACCTGAAATATGATCGCGGATCCGACGACACCTTCGACCGGCGAAACGACCTCAACATCAGCTACGTCTATAACCTTCCCTTCGGCAAAAACGGAAGCATGCTGACGCGCGATACTATCGGGGGTTGGACGATTTCCGGTATTACGGTTGCGGAAAGCGGGGTGCCCCAGTACGTCACCTATACAGGCAGCGATGTTGTCGGTCTGGGCGGGGGTTTTACCAATCGCCCGAACCTCGTCTCAAAGGTCTCTTACCCAAAGAAGGTGGGTGAATGGTACACGCCCGCTTCGTATGCCGACCCGGTGGCTCCATGGAACGGTGGACCCAACAACGGGTTTGGCAACGCAGGAAAGGATTCGGCGCTGGGTCCCGGGATCTTCAACTGGAACCTCTCCGTCTTCAAGGCCATTCCGCTCAATGAGCGCGGAACCCACGTCGAACTTCGCTTTGAGTCCTTTAACACCTTCAACCACACACAATTCCAGGGAGTCGACGATAACAGTCATGACTCGAATTTTGGAGCCGTGGTCAATGACTATGGTCCGCGTCTTCTGGAGTTAGGCGGGAAGTTCGTTTTCTGATCAAGGGTTGAATGCCTCCCTGATGGCGCGGCAGCTCAGTGCCGCGCCATTCTTTTTGTTCTCGCCTGTGTGCTGTTGCGAACCGAGAGTTTGCGCGCGACAATGGCCCATCGGAGATGTGCGTGATCCGGGTTCCTCCACCACCCATGCTGCTGGCCGCGATTCTCACCATTGCCTGTTCCTGCAGCCTCGCCCAAAACTCCACGTACCCGCAGCAGCGCGACGCCGCTTTTGCCCTCGAGCAACAGGGCCGAACCGCCGACGCCGAAGCGGCCTGGCAAACTATCCTGAAGGGCCATCCACGCGACGCAGAGGCTTTTGCCCATATCGGCTTCCTTGAATCGCAGCAGCAGCACTACCCCGAAGCCGTACGCAACTACCGGCGTGCCGATGCCATCGACCCTTCCCTGCCTGGCCTTGAGATGAACTTTGGCCTCGCGCTCTTCAAAGCCGGCGACATGAAAGAAGCCGCTCGCGTCTTTGCGCCGCTCTATCGTCGCGCTTTACCCGATTCCCCCGAGGCGCAGCGTCTCCGACTCCTCATCGGCATGGCCGACTACGGTGCCGAAGAATACGCCGCCGCCGTCCCCTATCTCCGTGAAGCTGTCGCGCGCGACCCGCAGGACCTCCCGTACCGTCTGGTCCTCGCGCACAGTTGCCTCTGGTCGAAGCAATACCAGTGCGTCCTCGACGTGTACCACCAGATACTCAACCTCAGCGCCGAGTCCGCCGAAGCCGACATGCTGGCCGGCGAAGCCTACGACGAGATGCGCGACCACGAAGACGCCATCCAGCAGGTCCGCAACGCCGTCAAAGCCGATCCCAAAGTTCCCGGTGTCCAGTTCGGCCTTGGCTACCTCCTCTGG
>JBAUZR010000694.1:0-4396 GCA_049585375.1 Acidobacteriaceae bacterium | reverse complement strand
GACGCCGAGATCGACCAGGTCTTCGCGCAGATCAAAGAGCGTTACGGCAAGCTCGACGTCCTGGTCCACAGCATTGCCTTTGCGCCCGCCGATGCCATGAAAAACGATTTCCTGCAGACCACACGGGAAGGCTTCCGCATCGCGCATGATGTGAGCGTCTATTCGCTGATTGCGCTCAGCCGCGGCGCCGCACCGCTGATGACGGAGGGCGGTTCGATTCTGACGATGACTTACTACGGTGCGGAGAAGGTCGTTCCTCATTACAAGGTGATGGGTGTGGCCAAGGCATCGCTGGAGGCGACCGTTCGCTACCTCGCATCGGACCTGGGCAAGCAGAACATTCGCGTCAACGCGATTTCCGCGGGGCCGATCAAGACGCTGGCTGCACGCGGCATCGGATCGCTGGGCGACATGCTGAAGTACCATGCGGACCGCGCCCCCCTGCACCGCAATACGGAACAGGAAGAAGTAGGCAAGACAGCCGTCTATCTGGCCTCGGATCTGGCCAGCGGCGTGACCGGCGAAGTGATCTACGTAGACAGCGGATATAACATCATGGGCTTTTGACGAGGAATGACACAAGGCTCACAGGACGCACCTCCGCGCGTTGAAGTGGTGCATGCCACTCCGGAGCAGGAGCCGATTGTGGCCAACCTCCTTGAGCTGTACGCCTACGACTTCAGCGAATTTCATCCCATGCATCTCGGCCCGGATGGCCGCTTCGGATACAAAGGCCTTTCCCGCTACTGGCTGGAAACCGACCGGCTGCCTTTCCTGGCGAAGGTCGATGGCCGCCTTGCCGGCGTGGTGCTGGTGAAGCGCGAACGCGGCGTGCTGGGGACCGAGACGGTATGGGATGTCGCCGAGTTTTTCATCCTGCGCATCTTCCGGCGGCGAGGCGTGGGCAAAAGCGTGGCCCATGAAATCTGGCAGCGATACCCGGGGAAGTGGCAGGTGCGGGTGATGGAATCGAATTACTCGGCATATCGTTTCTGGGAGCATACGATTCGCGAATTCGTCGGGGACGATCTGCGCATGGCTCGCTTTGAGAAGGGCGGCCAGCCATGGCATCTGATCACTTTTCAGGTTGTGCGCACCGGCCAGGACCGAAGGACAGTACAGGGCGGCCGCTAAGCCCATTGTGAGGTTTCAACAGTTGGTCCATCTGACCCGGTGCTGCCCGCTTCGCCCTTGACATCGGTCGGGCCGTGTTATGTAGTGGAGATAATCAGCGCGGCGAAGGAGTTCGCCCTTAACCGCTGTCCTCGAAACGCTGGACAGATGATGACTCCTGACAGGGAATCCTGTCGCGGAGTCATATCCCCGGCGCGATCCCTGCACAAGAAGGAACGTTCCGAGCAACGGCAGAGCTGTGCGCGGCTGCGCATTCTGTCCGAATCGGAACCTCGGGCCATGGGGTCCGCTTCGCGCATGCGAGTACGTTGCGCGAAGCCGAAAGGAGGGGGATTGCAGAAGTACCTGCTCATCGCGCTCGGCGGCGCTCTTGGGTCGATCGCCCGCTATTGGGTCGGCTCCGCGATCACCAGCCGCCTGGGAGTGAGGTTTCCCTGGGGGACGCTGGTCATCAATCTGACGGCCTGCGTCATCATTGGATTCGTCCTGACGTTTCTGGGCAAACGAGCGGGGATGAGTCCGGCTTTGTTTTATCTGGTTCCCGTGGGCTTCGTGGGAGCGTACAGTACGTTTTCGACTTACGAGTGGGAGAGCTTTGCTCTGTTGCGCACCGGCGCGTTTCCGCTCGCGGCGCTGTACGCGGTGGGCAGCCTGATTCTGGGTCTGGGAGCCGTGTGGTGCGGCATGCTGGCGGCGGAGTGGATGCCATGACCGCACCGGGTAATTGCCTCGAGAGGAGAAGCACATGCTGACGCCCGGCAAAGCGCTGAAGGTTTGCATTACGGTAAGCGAAGGCTCCACGTATCACGGCGCGTCGGCTTATACGAGCATTCTGGATTTTCTCTTCTATCGCGGCGTGAGCGGCGCGACGGTGTTCAAAGGGATCGCCGGCTTCGGCGCCGACCGTCATTTGCACACAGCAAGCATGGTCGAGGTTTCGGATAAGCTGCCCATCCGCATTGAATTCGTCGAGTCACGCGAAAAGGCGGATGAATTACTCGGCAAACTGGAGGAAATGGCGGGATCGGGTCTGATCGAAGTACAGGAAACCACGGTCGCCAAAGCTTCGCAGCCCTCGAAGCAGAAGCGGCCGACGCCCGAGCATATGAAGATCGAGGGCAAAGCCCGCATGATGCGCATCTATGTCGGGGAATCGGATCGATGGCGGGACAAGCCTCTGCACGAGGCGCTGGTGCAGGCCATGCGCGCCAACGACATCGCCGGCGTGACGGTATATCGCGGAATCGAAGGATTCGGGGCACACCGGCGGGTCCACAAAGAAAAGCCCTTGCATCTCTCCCGGGACGCATCCATGATGCTGTCGGCGATCGATACCGACGCGAAGCTGCAGGCGTTTCTGCCGGTCGTAGAGCAAATGGTCGAAGAGGGGCTGGTAGTGCTGTCCGATGTGGACATCGTCAAGTATTCCTGGCGCGCGCCGGAGCTCGACCAGGAGTGAGACCGTCGCACTGCAGGGCTTCGCGGGCACAAGGGGCGAATCGATGAAGGAACAGTTCGAAGCTCGCATGCTGCGCGTCTACTTCGGAGAGAGCGACCGGTGGCAGGGGAAGCCCCTGCAGGAAGCGATCCTGGACCGCTGCGAGGAGCTGGGTATCGCGAGCGCCGTCGTGTATCGAGGAACGGAAGGCTACGGCAGCAGCACGCGCATCCATCGCGCCAGTCCCTGGAAATTCTCGCGCGACGCGCCCATGATGGTCAGCATTCTGGATACCGAGACACAGATCGCGAGGCTCATTCCGCACCTGGAGGCGATGGTGGGCGAAGGCCTGATCGCCAGTTCGGCGGTGGAAGTGATCCGCCTGTCGCGGACCACTCGAGATCGCGAGAGCGCGTAAGGCAAAAAAACGCAGCCGGCCTCAGGAAACCGGCTGCGCTGTGGAACAGGGTTTACGTTCAGCCCTGGGCCGGATGCAGAACTACGAAGGTGCTGCTTCCGTTCGACCACACCAGCACCAGCGCATCCTGTCCTGCCGGCACGCTGGAGAGCTGCTGCGCCACGTCCGCCGCATTGGGCGTCGGCTTGCGATCCACCGAGACGATCACATAGCCGCGCTGGATGCCGGCATCGTCAGCCGGGGAGCCAGGCCGAACTTGTTCCACGACTGCGCCGTGCACGCTGGCAGGCGCCTGAATCTGCTGACGCACATCCGGCGTCAGGTCCGCCAGACCCATGCCCCAGCGGCCCTTGCCATTGCCGTTCTGCGCAATCTCCTGGACCTTCCCGTTCGGCATCGACCCCAGGGTAACCGGGATGGTCTGTGTCTTTCCGTCTCGCATCACGGTCAGCTGGATTGTGGTGCCGGGCTGTGTCTCACTGGTCTTCATTTGCAGCTCCCCGGCGTCCCTCACCGGGTTGCCATTGAGTTCCGTGATCACGTCGCCGGATTTGAGTCCAGCTTTGCCGCCCGGTGAATCAGGAGTGACATCGGCGACGACCGCGCCCCCCGCCTTCTGTACCCCGAAGAACTTCGCGTTGCTCGGCGTCACGTTTTCGATGGAGACGCCGATGTAGCCGTGGTCCACGTGCCCGTCTTTGATGAGTTCATTGGCAATGGGCTGGGCGATCTCGCTCGGAATAGCAAAGCCCATGCCCGAAAACGCGCCGGTCGGCGAAATGAGAAAGGTGTTGATGCCGATCACTTGCCCGCGGGCGTCCACCAGCGCTCCGCCGGAATTGCCCGGATTGATGGCGGCATCGGTCTGGATGAATTCTCCGGGTTTATAGCGATTCGCTTCCGGATTGCCCCGGTGCAGCGCGCTGATGATGCCGCGCGTCACGCTGAACTGTTCTCCGTAGGGATTGCCGAAGGCCAGCACCATTTCGCCAGGGCGCAGATCCGCGGAATTGCCCCATGGAATGCTGGGCAGATCGTGGCCGTTGATCTTGATGACGGCGAGGTCGGTCAGCGGGTCCGTGCCGATCAGTTTCGCCGTATAGATATCCTGATTGCTCAGCGTCACCGTGATATTCATGGCGCCCTGCACGACGTGATTGTTGGTCACGATGTATCCGTCCGGCGAGATGATCACGCCGCTGCCTTCGCCTTTCTCAATCGAGGGCTGCTGCTCCTGCTGCATCGGTCCCTGGAAGAACTGGCCGAAAGGAAGGCCGAAGAACTGCTGCATCTGCTGCTGTTCCTGTTGCTCCTGCTGATCCTGCTGGCCACCGCCTTCATCTTCGGCGAGTTCCTGGCCGCTTACCTTCGACGTGACGTTGACGTTGACCACGGCCGGGGTCACA
>JBAUZR010000693.1:0-4552 GCA_049585375.1 Acidobacteriaceae bacterium | reverse complement strand
AAGGTCCTGGTCGGGCTGCCGTGGTCGCAACATGTCGCGTTTCTCGACAGCGCGGCGGTGCAGGCGGGCATCCGCGAGGCGATCGCCGACGGCGTGCGGTCGTGCGCCCGGCATCCGGCGGTGTTCGCCTATCTCGTGGGAAACGAAATCCCGCCCGACATCATCCGCTGGCACGGGCCGCGCCGGGTCGAGAAGTTCGTCGAGGGCCTGGTCGCGGTGGTGCGGCGCCAGCATCCGGGTGCGCTCGTCAGCTACGCGAGCTTTCCCTCCAGCGAGTATCTTAACGTCGCCGATTTCTGTGATTTCCTGTGCTTCAACGTCTACCTGCACGATGAGACGGCGTTCCGCCGCTATGTCGCGCGGCTGCAAAATCTTTGTGTGACCAAGCCGTTGGTCCTGACCGAGTTCGGCGCGGATTCGCTGCGGAGCAGCGAGGCCGAACAGCGCGACATCCTGTCCTGGCACATCAAGGCCGCGTTTGCCGGCGGGGTAGCCGGCACTTTCGTTTTCGCCTGGACCGACGAGTGGTTCACTGGCGGGCATCCGATCGAGGACTGGGAATTCGGCCTGGTCGACCGCGAACGGCGGCCGAAACAGGCGTTCGCCGAGGTCGCGGCGCAGTATCTCGGCCCATTGCCGCCGGCTCTGCCGCGCTACCCGCGGGTTTCGGTCGTGGTCTGCGCGTACAACGCCGAGCGGACGATGGACGCCTGCCTCGCGTCGCTCGAAAAGCTGACCTACCCGGATTACGAGGTCATTGTCGTCAATGACGGCTCGACCGACCGGACCGGCGAGATTGCCGACAGCTATGCCCGGCAGCATGACTGGATTAAAGTCTGCCATCGGGAGAACCGCGGCTTTCGCAAAGCAGGCGGCGGCGTCGTGGACGCGTTCAACGATGGCTACCGCATGTTACAGACGCGCGACTGGGCCTTCATCGTCAAACTTGATGGCGATCTTTCCTTTAGCCCCGAATACTTTCAGTCCTGTTTTCACGTTTTCGAGCAGGAGAAAACACTCGGAATCGCCGGCGGCACAATTTATAACGTGATCAATGGTCAGGCCATCCCGGAGGTGTGCCCGGCGTTTCACGTTCGCGGCGCCACCAAGATCTACCGCCGCGCCTGCTGGGACGCGATCGGCGGGTTCTGGCCGGCGCCTGGCTGGGATACCATGGATGAAGTCAAGGCGCAGATGCTGGGCTGGACGACCCGAACCCTGCCTGAGTTACAGGTCCTTCACCATCGGCCGACCGGCAAAAATGACGGCACGTGGGGCGCAGGATTCAAGAATGGCAGAGCGAATTACATCTGCGGCTATCACCCGCTCTTCATGTTATTGAAATGCGCCAAGCGCCTGAAAGAGAAGCCGTATGTGATTCAGTCTGCGGCTCTGTTCTGCGGATTTATCTCCGGATATCTCAAAGGAATTCGCCAGGTAGATGATCGAGTGACCATCAAATACCTGAGACGCCAGCAGCTCGGACGTCTCCTCGGAGGGGAGACGATATGGAGATAGCAATGTCTTCTGCGGCTCAGTGGGATGAGCGTCTCGGAGAGCAGGACGGAAAAACGATGGACCGCAGCGGCGACACGAGGTTGGCACAGGTGAGAGACGTCCACGAGCTGGATCCTCTCTCCGACCCGCGGTGGCCCGCTCTGGTCGCCACCCACCCGCTTGCTTCCGTGTTCCATACCCGTGCGTGGCTGAGCGCGCTGCAGGCCACTTACGGATACCGGCCGCTGGTTCTTACCACTTGCTCCCCGGACGCTCCACTTACTGACGCTCTGGTGTTGTGCGAGGTGAACTCCTGGCTCACCGGCCGACGCCTGGTGTCGTTGCCGTTTTCCGATCACTGCGAGCCCCTGCTGACTAATTCCGCGACCCTGGAAACCCTGCTGCTCCATGCGCGCAACAGGGTGGAGCAGGGAAGTTACAAGCGGCTGGAAATTCGGCCCCACTCCGCGCAGGGCGAAGCGGTGCACAGCTTTCAGCCCAAAGGCGGGGCGGTGCTCCACCGTCTGGACCTGACTGCTCCTGCGGATCAGCTGTTTCGCAGCTTTCACAAGGACTGCATCCAGCGGAAGATTCGCCGCGCTGAGCGCGAGAACCTCGTCTATGAGGAAGGGAGCTCCGAGGAACAGCTGAACGATTTTTATCGCCTCATGACGATGACACGCCGTCGACACGGCCTTCCGCCTCAGCCTCTGCGCTGGTTCCGCGCACTGATTTCCGCTTTCGGCCCCGACCTGAAGATCCGGATCGTCCGCAAAGACGGCGTAGCGGTGGCCAGCATCCTCACTCTTTCGCATCGCCAGACCATGGTCTATAAATATGGCTGCAGCGACGCTTCCGCCAACAAGTTTGGCGGCACGCCGATGCTGTTCTGGCAAACCATTCAGGACGCGAAAGCCCATGGCCAGAACGAACTCGACATGGGGCGCTCCGATCTCGAGGATCCGGGTTTAAGCGTCTTTAAGGAGCACTGGGGCAGCGTTCCCACTCCGCTGACCTACTGGAGATATCCCGCAAAGGAGCCGGGGCCCCAGTCTGCCTGGAAGAAGGCCTGGGCCGACAAGGCGATTGCCGCCAGCCCGGATGGGCTCCTGCAACTTGCGGGCAATGTTCTTTACCGGCACATGGGTTGAAGCTGGTATGGTTTGAACGAATCAGGTTAATTCATTTGCTTTTCCTTTGCCTTGAGAAGGCGGGTCTTTATGCTCATTGAAGCCTACTACCTTGTGAAGCCAATTCTGCCGTGGCGTCTTCGCATGTCGCTGCGCCGATGGCGTGCCGAGCGCCGGCGCCGGGATTTTACCGACGTGTGGCCCATCGAGGCTCGATCGGCGGCGATTCCGCCAGGGTGGCCAGGCTGGCCGGACGGCAAGCGCTTTGGCCTGGTTCTGTCGCACGATGTGGAAGGCAGGAAGGGCTATCAGCGCATTCCCCGACTCATCGAGCTGACCCAGAAGTACGGATTCCGCGCCTCCTTTAATTTCGTTCCGATCGGCGAATACCGAGTCACTCCCGAAATGCTGGAGATGCTCGAACGAGCCGGCTTTGAGGCCGGCGTCCATGGCCTGACACACGATGGCAAGCTCTACAGCTCGCCAAAGAAGTTCGCGGCCACCGCCGCGCAGATTCGAGCCATCATGCACAAGTGGGGTACGGTCGGCTTCCGTTCGCCCCTCATGCAGCACCGTCTGGGCTGGATGCACGAGCTCGGTTGCGAGTACGACTCTTCCACGTTTGATGTCGATCCCTTTGAACCGGAGTCCGACGGTATGCGGACCATCTACCCCTTTTGGGTGCAGGCTCCCGGCGACAAGGGCTTCGTGGAGCTGCCTTACACGCTGGTGCAGGACTTCAATCTGCTTAAAGTTCTTGGCGAGCCGACCATCGATATCTGGAAGAAGAAACTCGACTGGCTCGCGCAGCAGGGAGGGATGGCGCTGATCAATACCCATCCCGACTATATGTGCATGGAAGGCTCGCCCGAACGCGACGAATATTCCGTTGACCGCTATGAGGAGTTTTTGAGCTACGTGCGCGACAATTATGGCGATCAATGCTGGCATGCCCTGCCGCGGGAAGTCTCCCGTTATTACTGCGCTAAACTGCCTGTAGCCAGCCGCAATACGCGCCGCCGCATCTGCATGGTGGCCTACTCGGGATATGAAACCGATGGCCGCATCCGCCGCTATGCCGAAGCTCTGGCCAGGCGCGGCGACATGGTCGACGTCATCGCCCTCGAGGGATTGAAGGGCGGACAAAAGGTCAGCACGCTGAACGGTGTCACCATCTATCACATCCAGCGCCGCGATCATAATGAGACGGGCCACTGGAGCTATGCCTCCCGGCTGCTGCGCTTCCTGTTCCGCTCTTCCGTTGTCCTCACCCGGCTTCATAAGCGCAATCGATACGACGTCGTCCACATCCACAACATGCCGGACTTCCTGGTCTTCGCCGCCTGGTACCCAAAGTTAACCGGGGCACGCCTGATCCTGGATATTCACGACATCGTTCCCGAGCTCTTTGCCAATAAGTTCAAGTCCGCGCTGAAACACTTCTATGTCGCCGGCCTTCGCTTCGTGGAGAAGCTTTCTGCGCGGTTTGTCGATCACGTGATTGTCTCCAATCACCTGTGGGTCGAAAAGCTCGTCGGCCGCTCCGTCCGGCCCGATCGCTGCTCGGTCGTCGTCAACCTTCCCGATCCGGAGATCTTCTCGCGGCAACAGCGCACTCGTCAGGATGGCCGCTTTATCGTGATCTTTCCCGGAACGTTCCAGTGGCATCAGGGCATCGATATCGGCATCCGAGCATTCGCCGAATTCAAGAAGAAGATGCCCAACGCGGAGTTTCACCTGTATGGCGCTATGGACGAAAAGTTCACCGACTGGCTGAAAGACCTTGCCCGCGAGCTGGGCCAGCAGGACACGGTGAAGTTCTGCGGCATCGCCTCACTCGATGACATTGCAGGCATCATTGCCAACGCGGATCTCGGCATTGTGCCCAAGCGCGCCGACTCGTTCGGCAACGAGGCCTACAGCAC
>JBAUZR010000692.1:0-3350 GCA_049585375.1 Acidobacteriaceae bacterium | reverse complement strand
GAAGAAGGCGATCGACAAATCAATACAGGAGAGACTGCAATGTATGACCTTAAGAATCTCGGCAAATTAAAGAGCCTCGATGAAAACAACCCCGAAGCGATGAGAGCTTTTTGGACCTTCGACAAGGCAACTTTTGCTCCGGGAGCTATCGATGTGCTGCACAAGCAGCTTATGGCCGTGGCGGTCGCGCTTACGACGCAGTGCCCCTACTGCATCGAATTGCACGTGAAGGCAGCCCGCGAGGCAGGTGCGACCGACAAAATGCTTGCTGAAACGGCGACAGTTGCCGCGGTAATGAGGGCGGGAGCGGCAATCACCCATGCCGCACATCTTTTCAAAGACTGACGATGTGTACCGACGACACTCTGTTTTCAGAGTGTCTCAGGACGCCGGCGCCGCGAAGTAGCCTTTGCGGCGCGCCTCCTTCAATTCCCGGCTCAGATAGTTCCACAGTTCCGGGCACCCACTCTCAATTTCAGGTTCCACGCGTCCGATGACTCGTTCGTAGGGGACCCCGTTCTCCAGCCAGCTTCCACCCTCATTGTTGAGGTTCAGGAGGACAGGCATGCTGCGATCAATCGCCCTAGCAAAGCGGGCTTCCGGAGTCTCTCCGGCGTCGAACTCCTTCCACAAACCGAGCAGGAACGCAGCGGTAACTCCCCGAGCGAGGCTGGTGATTCGTTCGACCGCTTTAAGCTCGGCAGCATTCTGCTCCTTCCATCCGTCCCGCGCGAATACAAACTTGTCTCCGGCATCAATTTCGCCAATGTCATGAACGAGCAGCATGGCCACCGTTCGGCTCACGTCGATGGGCGGATTTAGAGTCTGTGCGAGGGACAAGGCAAACAACGCAATCTGCCAGCTATGCTCGGCGGCATTCTCGTACCGATCTTCTCTGACGGGCCGCACCTTTCGCACGATACCTTTGAGTTTGTCGACCTCCAGAACAAATCGAACAACATCAGCAAGATTCGCGATTTGTGATTCTGGTGCCATGTTCACCCTTTTCAAGTCAGTTCGGACGAAATTGCACTTTCCATTATCCCACTACGATCCTGGTTGCCGAATCGCATTGAGAACTGCGCTGCGCGTCAGGTACTCGGGCAGGACGTGGGGTGTGGCGCCCGCTGACCTCGAAAACACGACGTAGGTTGGCACGCCGCTTCGGCCAACCCGGCGCAGGGCGGCTGTGATCTCCGGGTCATATCGAGTCCAGTCGGCTCGCAGCAGGACGTAATGCCTGCGAAGGAGTTGTTGCTCGACGCCTTTATCCTCGAGCACGGCCTTTTCATTCACCTGACAGGAAAGACACCATGCAGCGGTGAAATCGACTAACACGGGCTTCCCCTGGTTTTGCGCCGCACTGAGCGCGGTCTCGGAGAAAGGCTGCCATTGAAGGCGATCAGAGTGCGATGCGCTCAAGGGCACAGCCAGGGCTGCAATTATCGTAATGCCCGCGGCAGCGTATCCCCAGCGGCGGGCAGGCCAGCGCGCTAATATCCATCCGGCGATGGCCAGAACGACGAGTCCGACCAGTAAACGGGCGACATGGCCGATGCCGTCTCGCTGCGCTCCGCCATAGAGTTGACCATAGACCCAAACTAGCCAAACGACCGTGAGAAACAGGGGAAGCGATGTGAGTTGCTTCAATGCTTCCATCCAGCGGCCTGGCCTCGGCAGCCATGCTGCCCAACCCGGAACAATCGTCAGAGCGGCGTACGGGAGAGACAAGCCGAGCGCAAGAGCGGTGAACACTGCAAACGCAACAACCGGATTCTGAGACAGTGCGAACCCAATAGCCGCCCCCATTAGCGGAGCCGTGCAGGGCGTAGCGACTACTGTTGCCAGCACTCCTGTGAAAAAGGAGCCTGCGTAACCACCCTTGCGGGCGAGACTTTCGCCCGCGCTTGTCAGAGTCAGCCCAAAGTCGAACATGCCAGCAAGAGAGAGTGCCATCAGGAACAGCAGAAAGGTCATGCCGATCACGAATCCGGGGGACTGGAGTTGGAACCCCCAGCCTGCTTGTTTGCCGAGGGATCGGAGTGCGAGCAGTATGGCCAGGATGCCCCAGAACGAGGAAAGAATGCCGATCGTATACGCCACTCCGTGTCGTCGCTGACGCGCCCTGCTTTCGCCGGAATTGCCGATGAGGGCGAGGGCTTTGAGGAAGAGGACTGGAAAGACGCACGGCATGAGATTCAAAATCATCCCACCGGCGAACGCGAGCAAAATGGCAAGGATGAAGCCTGGTTCGCCGGCAGAAGCTGGGGACGCCGCAAACGCCTCCACTGGAAAGTCGAGGGGGTAGGATCGGCCGCCGCTCAGTTTCAAGACGCCCTTGAGCCTGGCTGGCAACTTGTCTGAGATATCCGCTCGTTCCACCACGAGCTTTACGCCATCAGGCGTCGGTTCCTCCAGTTGTTCCGCGGCATTGCGGATTGTGTCGTCATCGAGCGGGTAAAACTCCGCGGTATTCTCTCTTTTCCCCGTGACAATGTTGAGGGTGAGATGGGTACGATCGCCGCTGACGGAGATCGATACAGAACTCGGCAATCTCACTGGCTCAGCATTTACAGCGGCGGCGATCAGGCTGTTGGTTTCTTGTGGCCCATTCTGCGCGACACGGAGATCGAGCCCGAGATATGCTTTTCCGGGAACGCAAACCTCTCTGCACACAAGCCACCGGACATGCGCCGTCAGGTTTGCATTGCCGAGCTTGAGGTTCTGTGACGCCGCTAAATCGAACGGAAATATAGCAACGCCTTGATAGCCATAGTCCATTAATGGGCCAACTGGAAGACGAGACGGGGCAGGATACTGCATTGGGCCCACAGCAACCCCTTGCGGGAGCGACCAGCTCACCGCTGGCGGCAAGCCTGCGTCACCGGCATATACCCAGTAAACGTGCCAGCCAGGTTCGAGCGTCAGGGAAAGGGCCACTCGGCTGTTGGTCCCCGGAGTGATCGTACCGGAATCGGAGATGAGCTCCGCCGTTAGGTGCGGTGCTTTCAACGGCCCTGGCGCGCCGGTTCCCAACTCACGCAGTTGGCCATAAGCCGCGGAGTGGACCGCAAAAAACGCGGACATGGCAAAGGCGAAGAGGCTTATTTTTCGTAGAAGTCGCATCAATCAAGCCCTGTGTGTGCGCTGGGAAAAGGGCTGCGATCAGGTCGTCTAATCGCAGCCTCATCATCAGCTAATTGGCTGAGAGGTGCCCCAGCGCGTCCTCCGCAGATAACCGGTCGCCGTGCGTGTGACTGATTTTCTCGAAGACAATTATCCCCTTCCTGTTGAGGATGAACGTGGACGGATACGCTGTCTCATGCGGTGCGTTCCAGCGTAGCCCGTAC
>JBAUZR010000691.1:0-5313 GCA_049585375.1 Acidobacteriaceae bacterium | reverse complement strand
GCATGAGGGTGACGAGCATGCCGCCTCCGAATGTTTTCCAGACTTCTGCCGGGCTCGGGACGCGCAGGGGAGACGGGCGGTTGCGTCGCCGAGAGTTAAAGACAAAGAGCACGCCGCGGTCCAAATGGGCCGAGGGCCAACCTGCTGATTTGGCGGCGAATTTTCGCGATAGTGGGAAGGGATTTTGTTCGCGCGCGGAATCGAGTGTCCGTTCAGGGACAGTGGCGGTCGGCTGAATCGCTGGGTCCTGGGCAATTTGTGGAGATTTTATTGGTTTGGGGCTCTGGCCTCTTGACGGCGGACGATTTCTTCAACATAGTAGAACAAATGACGCAGCGAGGCTTTCTCGGGGAAATGGAAATGATGGTGCTGCTGGCGCTGATCCGGCTGGGGGATGAGGCGTATGGCGTGCCGGTGGCGCGGGAGCTGCGGGCGATTCGCGGGCGCGAGGTGGCGCTGGGCAGTATTTACGCGGCGCTGGAACGGCTGGAGGCCAAGGGACTGGTGACGTCCAGCCTGGGCGAGCCAACGCCGGAGCGCGGCGGCCGGGCGCGGCGTTTCTTTCGGGTGACGAAGGAAGGGCTGCGCCAGGTGCAGGCGACGCGGCGGGCACTTACAGCGCTGTGGCGGAGTCTACCTGAAGCAGAGGGAGGCAAGGCATGAGCCGGAGTCCTGGGGCAGCGGTGTGGGTGCTGGAGCATCTGGTGCCTGGAGGTTCGGATCCGGGACTGAGCGGCGATCTGCTGGAAGAGTTGGCGGAGGGCCGCTCGACGCGCTGGCTGTGGGGGCAGGTGGCACGGGCCCTGGTGACGGGGTATGAGCGAATGATCCGCCGCCAGTGGGCGGCCCTGCTGTTCGCGCTGCTTTGGAGCCTCTCTGCGCCGGGACTGGAGCTGATCCAGCGGCAGAACGAGGCGTTTGAAGGGCGGTTGTGGCAGATGAACTGGCCGTGGTCGACGATCTGCGACCTCGGTTATTCATTGGGACTGGCTCTGGCGTTTTTGTGGACCGGGCTGGTGGTCTGCGTCACGCTGTATTCGATCGCAACCTGGCGCTTCGACGGGCGGAGGCTGCTGCGAGGGATCTGGCTGAGTGTGCCCTTGTATGCGGTTGCGCTGGCGGCTGCGACGTTGCTGGTGAGCCTGACGCCTCATTCGTGGATCAACATCGAGCAGATGAGTTATCTGCGGCTGATTCGGGAACCGGTGTTCATCCCGTATGGCAGAGCGCGGGGATCCGGGGACAACGCGGGCAGCGCACTGGGGTGGGATCGCCGCAGGCCTGATGGCGGCGGTGATCGTTACTTACTGGTCGCGGCTGGAGATTTATCCGGGTATTCATGCGGGCGCCTCGCCGGCGCGTGCGGCGGTGCGAGGCGCGCTGTGGCTGGTGGCCGCGGTGATCGCGGGAACGCTGGGCATGGCGCTGGCGGGTGGATTCGCGCGGTCGCGCGGCGGGCCGCGTCTGCGGGCGGCGGCGATGAATGCCGCGGCGGTATGGGTGCTGATTCCGCCGCTGCTGTTGCTCTTCTTTGAGGCCTCGCCAATGCTCCTGGCGCTGGTGGCGGGCATGGCCGCCGGGCTGGCGCTCTGTCTGTGGGCCGTGGCGCCGCGGGAGTCGCCGGAAGACGAAGAAACGATCGGATCGTACTGGATTGGACAAGGGCCGCATTTTGCCGAGCTGCCGCCCTCAAAGTCGGGAGCGAAGCAGTCGGCGCTGATTGCGGTGTGCCTGGAAGCGGCGTTCGTTTTCCTGCTGCGCGGCGATCCGTTCTGGGCGGGGATTTGGCTGGCGTTCGGCTCTCTGCTGCTGGGGTGGAAGATGCTGGCGTCGCGGGCGCGACCCGAGAAGCAGCCAGCCGATCCGCGGACACGCTTCAGCGGAGCCGCGGTGGCGGCGCTGGCTCTTGTGGTGGCGCTCCTGCTGGTGCAGCCGCGGCGGGGACTGGAAGGGCGGGCCGGCGGACCGGCGGCCGCGAGCGCTCAGGCTCAGGAGAAGAAGGCAGGAAACGCAGTCGACGATGCCTACCGGGGGATTGTTCTCTTCACGGTTACAGATAAGACAAAAGAGCTGCCGCCCCTGCCCGTGCAACGTAATTTGCTGCAAGCGGGAACAGCCCGGCCGGTGGTGATTCCGTTTGACGGGACGTACTGGTATTTTCAGGCGCCGCAGCATGGGCCGGGGCTGCATCCGCACGTGGCGCACGGCGATCCGGTGTCGATGAATATCTATTCGACAGGCTGGGTGCCGCTGGCCATGCAGGCGCACCAGACTCTGGCGCAGCCGATTCCAGTGCGCGGAGGCGAACGGTTCCAGCTGACGCTGCGCAACGGCGACAACCGGATGGGGCGCATCGATGTCGGTGTGCTGCTGACCGATTCCCGAGCGGCGGGCCTGGATAAGCCCACCCTGGTGCTGGGCGTGAAGCCGATGCTTTCATCGGAGGCACTCGAGGGTTCTTACAGGAGCAGCCCGGTGGAAGAGGATCTGACGTTTGCGGTTCCGCAGCATCCCGCGGCGAGAGAATTTGACACCATCACGGTTCTGTTTTTTCCCTCGGCGGTGCGGGATACCATGGGCGCGCGCGTGGGCATCCGGCAGTTCGAACTGCTGCCGCGGTAAGAGTGTGTCGCGGGACAGGTCCAGCTTAGCTGGTGATCAGGCCCGGCTCTTTTTGGAGCGGCGTGCGGCGATCTCCGGGCGAGCTGCTTCGACAGGAAGCGCGGGCGGCAGAGCAGCATCGGCGGGCAGCGGCGGAAAGGTGGCCCGGGGGAAGGCCTCGAACGCGGGGCGGGCGAAGAGATATCCCTGGAAGAGGCGGACCTGGTTGGCGGCGAGCCAAACGAACTGAGGGACCGTTTCGACGCCTTCCGCAATGACGGCGATATCGAGTTCCGCGCACAGGGAGACGATGGCGCGCACGATGGACTGGCGCGGGCCGTGGCGCTCGATGCCGCGGATGAGCCCCATGTCGAGCTTGACCTGATCGGGATCGAGGTCGGCGAGCAGGTTGAGCCCGGTACCGCCGCCGCCGTAGTCGTCGATGGCGAGCTGGATGCCGAGGCCGCGGACTTCCCGCATGAGATCGCCAAACTCCGAGGGGTTCTCGGAGACGTCGCGCTCGGGGACTTCCAGGACAATGCGGTGGATGGGCAGGCCCACCTGATGCGCGCGTTCGATGGTGCTGAGGATGGTCTTCGGGGAATCCTGCAGCGCATTGGGCAGGAAATTCAGGTGCAGATTGCCACTGACGCCGAGGCGGGCGGCCAGAGAGATGGCGGTGGCGCGAGCCTCCTGATCGAACTGGCTGAGGTGCTGGGCCGGCACCTGCTGCAGGACCTGCCACGCGGGCTCATCCCACGTGCCGCGGATCAGCGCCTCGTAGCCGGAAACCTGGCGTGCGACTCCATCCACGATGGGCTGAAACGCAAAGCTGAAGCTGGGATCAGCGGGAAGCTGCGGCGCGGCGCTCATCGGACTTGCGCCTCCGCTAAGTAGAGCAGAATGGTCATCGTAAGAACCGGATCGAGACCACGAAGGGGAAGCGAGGAGAGGACGATCCGTGATCGTGCCTTCCATCATCCAGCGCGAATGATTACTACGGGTATTCCCCAAAAGGGTCAGATGGGGAACGGAGGGGGAGCGCGGCGGAGCCAGCCTCGCACTCCCCGGTGGCGGAAACTCGATAAGGCTGTGCCTCCTAAGTTGCATTGTTTCCGGTGCAGGACCTGCCTAGGCTGGGACATCTCCCCGATCAGCAAGGCCATCCGATGCGCGCCGTCAGAACATTTCTGAGCTGGGTGTTTGCTCTGGGAGCGGTGATCTTTTTGCGGTCAACGGTCTCAGCTCTGCTGAACATTGTGGGCTGGCCGCGAGCGCATTTTCCTTCCAGTCTGGCCAGTGCCGGGGCGAGCGCCGCCGCTCCCCTGCTGGGGTTCGTCTACGGGATGGCCTGCTGGAAGTTCTGGCGAGGCCGGCCGTCAGCACGCGCGTGGGGCATTGCCGCGAGTATCCTCAATGTGGCGCTGGGGGGCCTGTTCCTCTATATGGACCGCCGCTATCTGCTGGATTCGCCGGCCGCGTTCGTGAATGCCGACTCGGTATTGCTGGCGTTCGGGCTGGGCGGCCTGATGGCTTTCCGGCGCCGCGACGTGACCACGGCCGAGGAAGGTCTGCAGCCCATCCCGGGCGACGGGGCCAACGCGATCCTGAACCGGATGATCTGGATTGCCGGGGCCGGAGCCTTTCTGGCAGGGATGAGCTGGTGGTGGCGGTGGGCGCGGATGCACCATCTGCCGGCGGAGGAGTCGTCCTTCGCAGCGAAGCTGACGGTACTGCTGATAGCGCAGCTGGCCATGGTGGCTATTCATGAGTTCGGACATGCGGCGGTGGGCAAAGCCCTGGGCATGAGGGTTCGCGGATTCATTGTGGGGCCGCTGCAGTGGCACGTGCGCGAGGGGCGCTGGAGCTTTCGGTTTGTCCTGTCGGGATTTCTGACGCCGGGTGGCGCGACAACGGTGGTTAAGGTCAATCCGGGGCAGGCGGAGTGGCGGGAAGTCGCGATGGTGGCGGCAGGTTCGTGCTTAGGTCTGCTGAGCGGTGGGTTCGCGCTGTGGGTGGTTTTTGCGTCTCCGCGCGGCCGCCAGGAGCAGATATGGCTGCCGCTGGCGGTCTTCGCCACCTTGTCGCTGGTGGTTTCGATTTTGAATCTGATTCCGTTTCGAACGAAGTCGTTTTACTCGGATGGGGCACGGATCTGGCAGATCGTCTCCGGCGGTCCGTGGGGTGACCTGCATCGCGCGTTTTCGGCCGCGGCCGCCACGACGGTGACGCCGCTGCGCCCGCGCGACTTCGACATTGTGGCGATCCATCGCGCGGCGGAAGCGATCACCGTGGGCCAGCAGGCTCTGCTGCTGCGGCTGCTGGCCAGCTCGTATTATCTCGACTGCGGGCGCCTTCCCGAGGCAGGCCAGGCGTTGCAGGAGGCGGAGGCCGTCTTCCAGCGTTCGGCGCCCGATATTCCCGCGGAGCTGTGCACGGCGTTTGTGTTTGGCAAGGCGTATGTGCAGCGCGATGGCGCCGGCACGCGCCAGTGGTGGGATCGGATGCAGGCGAAGAAGCCGATGCGCCACGATGCGGATTACTGGCTGGCCCGAAGCGCCTTCTGCTGGAGTGAACAGCGCCTGGAGGAAGCCTGGGAATCATGGGAAAAAGGCAACGCGCTGATGAAAAAGCTGCCGCAGGTGGGCGTGTATGAGAGCGATCGCGACCACTGTGCCCTGCTGCGCATAGAACTGGAAGGCGCGCGCGCGA
>JBAUZR010000690.1:0-2443 GCA_049585375.1 Acidobacteriaceae bacterium | reverse complement strand
ACATGGCCCAGGTTCGCGGCTTCGATCTGAAATCGAGCGCTTACTACTCCATGCTGCCGTTCCTGTCGATGACGGTCTGCTGCCTGATTGGCGGCGTGCTCAGCGATGGACTGACAAAACGTTTCGGGCTGCGCGCCGGACGATGCTGGCTCGCGGCCGCTTCGCAGGTTCTCACCGCCGGTTTCCTGCTGCTTGGTTCGCAGGTGCAGAACCCTTCTCTTGCCGGGCTGATTCTTGCCGGCGGCGCCGGTACCCTTTATCTCTCGCAGAGCTCCTATTGGTCGGTATCGGTTGACATTGCCGGACCGAGTACCGGAGTATTTTCCAGCATGGTGAATATGGGCGGCCAAATCGGCGGGGCGGCGACGGCGTCGCTCACTCCGTGGATCGCTCAGCGCTACAGCTGGACAACCTCGTTTGCAGTTGCCGCGATTCTGGCACTGGCCAGTTCTCTTTGCTGGCTCACCGTTCACCCCGAGACGCCGCTCCAAACTGAAGCTGTGTGAATGCCTCAGGCCGTTCTTTCAGTTTTGCCATGCGACTAGCCATGTCTGCCGCTGACCGTTGCCGCCGAAGAGCACCCGGAGCCGCGTCCATCCTGAGAACGGAATGGGTAAGCATCTTCGGGTGGCTTCTGATCGCATGCGCAATGCTGGCGGCCCCGTCGGCCCGGGCCCAGTCTGCCGCGGTCGCGCCGGGCGCGGCCGCATCGGCAGCACAGGCCACCCGCGGTCCAGCGGGGACGGGCGCGCTGCCGGCAGGAATCTCGCCGGCCGTTTACGAAACCTGGTATTTCTATCTTGCGCTGCTGTTCATCGGCATTACGCTGCCGGCGCATCTGTTTCGGCGTCATCTGATGAAGATGAAGGGGCGCATCGGGATCATTCTCGAGGAGCGCAGCAGAATTGCGCGCGAATGCCACGACACGCTGATGGCCGGATTCGCAGCCATCTCCTGGCAACTCGAAGCGACGTCGAAGCTCTTCGCAGACAGCGGTCTCGAGGGCAGCCCTGCGGCGAAGTCCTGCGATCTTGCGCGCAGCATGGTTGTGCACTGCTAGGCGGAAGCACGACGCATCATCTGGGATCTGCGCGAAACGGACGAAGTTACGAATATCCTCTCTCAGGCGCTCGCCCGGCTGCTGGCGGCGACCCAGGTCCAGAGAGCGATCGACACCACGCTTGAAGTCGAAGGCGAGGAAGTGCCCCTGGCGCCGGGTTGCGTGCACCATCTGGTTTGCATCAGCCAGGAGGCAGTCACCAATGCCATCCGCCATGCCAGCCCGTCGCAGATCGTCGTACGCCTTCACTACGACAGCGATGCGCTTTCGCTTTCTATCCGCGACAACGGGCTCGGTTATCAGCCGCCTGCGCGGGCGGCCTCGCGACATGGCCACTTTGGCATCGCCGTCATGCAGGAGCGCACCCGCAAAGTGGGCGGTGAATTCAAAATCCAGAAGGCCGCAGTGTCCGGCACCGAGGTAAGTGTGCACGTACGATTCAACTCCATGCAGCAGCATGTAAACCAGGGAGAACATGTCATTCGGTGGATCGGGATATGAAGCCAATCCGTGTACTCCTGATTGAAGATCATTTCCTGGCCCGGATTGCGCTCCATTCCGTGCTGTCGGCCCACGCGCAGATTGAGATCGTGGGAGAAGCCTGCGACGGTGAGGCCGGTCTGGCGATGTTCCGCAGCCTCAAGCCGGACGTGATCGTTCTCGATCTTCGTCTGCCTCGTCTCAGCGGATTCGAGCTGATCGGCCTGCTCAGGCGGGAGTCGCCCTCCGCTCACATTGTGGTGCTGTCGAATTATTCGGGCAGTGAGGATATCTATCGCGCGGTGCGCAGCGGCGCGATGGCCTACCTGACCAAAGATGCGAGCGGCGAGGAACTGCTCAATGCGATCCAGAGCGTGCACCGGGGGCTGCGCTACTTTCGCCGCGATGCGCTCGACCGGCTCGCGGAGCGCACGCCCGCTCTGGAACTCACTCCGCGTGAGACCGAAGTCCTGGTCTGCATTACCCGCGGACTCAGCAACCGCGAGATCGCCGAGCAACTCGGCATTGCGGAGAAGACGGTTCGCATTCACGTGAGCTCTCTGCTGGACAAGATGGGCGCTCGCGATCGCACCCAGGCGACGATCTATGCGATGCAGCGCGGCCTGGTGCACCTGGAGTAGCTGGCCAATAGGTCAATTTGCCTAATTCGCACCCGGTCATTTGCCGTCCCCGTCGCGGGCGGTGTGCCGTTATGCTTCAGGCGAAGGGCGAGTCGCTTAAAAGGGAGACCCTATGCAGAACGGCAGTCGGCGTAGTTTCTTTGGATCCCTCGGAGCCGTAGCAGCGGTGGCGGCGGGCGCTCCCGCTCTCCTGGCGCAGCAAAACAAACCGCATGCGCCGAGCAGCGAGAATCCTCACATCCATGACGGGATCTATTACTTC